>SKMT01000049.1 GCA_007120915.1 Myxococcales bacterium
CGCTGCTCGACGCCATCGAAGGAGGGAGCCGATGAGCGCTGAAAGCTGGCACAGCACGGTGAACGCGCTGTGGGCGCAGGCCTTCGTCGACGAGTTGATTCGATGCGGCGTGGAGGTGGTCTGCATCTCGCCGGGTTCGCGGTCCACACCGCTGGTTGTGGAGTGTGGCCGGCGCGACGAAATCGAGGACATCTCCATTGTCGACGAGCGCTCCGCTGGTTTCTTTGCGCTCGGTTGTGCGAAGGCGACGGGGCGGGCTGCGGCGCTGATCTGCACCTCCGGGACGGCGGCGGCGAACCTTTACCCCGCCATCTGCGAGGCGTCGGCCTGCGGAGTGGGGCTGCTGGTGTTGACCGCCGATCGACCGCGTCAGCTCCAGGGTGTGGGCGCCTCCCAGGCGATGGATCAACTGAAGCTGTACGGCGATCATGTCCGGGCGTTCTACCAGGTGGGCCAGCCGGAGGCGACGGCGGACAAGCTGCGTTATCTTCGCGGGTTGGCCTGCAGAGGCGTCGCCGCGGCGTCGGGGGCGAAGCCGGGGCCCGTGCATCTGAACTTTTCGTTTCGAAAACCGCTGGCGCCGGTGGATGTGGACCGCAGCGGTGTGGACGCTGTGGCCGCTAAGCTGTTCGACGAGGCGCCGCTGGCTGTGGGCGGGCGAAGCGAGGGGGCACCCTGGCTGCGCATCGATGGCGCCGACGGCGGCGTCGAAAAGCAGGTGGTCAGCGAGTTGCGCGATCGCCTGGTCGCCGCGAAGCGTCCGATCATCTTCGCCGGCGCCGTAGAGTCGGCTGAGCCGTGGGGCTTCTCGCTGCTCGAGATGGCGGCCGACCACAGAGTGCCGGTAATTGCCGAGTCGACCTCGGGGCTTCGCTACGGCTCGTCGGAGGCGTCGCCGGCGGTGATCACCACCGGTGATCTGCTCGTGGAGAGCGGGTTGTACGACGAACTGGGCACCCCCGATCTGGTGTTGCGCTTCGGGCGGGCGCCGATCTCGTGGCCGATGCGCCGGTGGATGCCTCAGCTTCGACAGGCCGAACACATCGTGGTGTCTGCTGGGCGCGAACCGCAGGACCCGGATCAGTTGGCCTGCTGGCAGATCCGGTGCGACGCGTCGCGGCTTGTCGATGATCTCATCGACGAACTCGACGAAGACGGTCCGCTGGGCGACGACAATTGGTTTCAGGTCCACCGCCGCGCCGATCAACAGGTGCGGGGTCACATCGCCGGTCAGTTAAGCGAAGAGGCGACGCTGTCGGCGCCGATCGCCTGGCACATCCTGGGCGAGTCGCTTGTGGCAGAGGCGGCGCTATTCGTGTCGAGCAGTATGCCGATTCGCGACATCGAGACGTTCTTCGCCTCCCCGGCCTCCGCCGTGGATGTGCTGGCGAACCGGGGGGTCAACGGCATCGACGGGGTGCTGTCGACGGGCTTCGGCGTCGCCGCCCGCCGCGATGGTCCCACAGTGATCGTGGTGGGCGATGTGGCCTTTCGCCACGACATCGGCGCGCTGTTGATGGCCGAACAGTTGGACGTGGACGCGACGGTGATGGTCATCGACAACGGCGGCGGCGCGATCTTCGACTACCTGCCGCTGGCTGAACTCGCCGACGACCCCGAGAGGTTCGGGGAGACGCTCGGCGAGGTCTACGAGCGGCACTTTCGAACACCCAGGCGGCTTCCCGTCGGCGGTGGGCGGTTCGGGCCGGTTGAGGTCGAGCTGGCTGAGACGCCCGGGCAGTTGCGCGACAGCCTGGCGACAAGCCAGCAGCGCCGCGGCGTTCAGGTCGTCGTCGTCGACACTGACGCCGACGCCGACCGGGCGCTTCGCCGCAGGGTCGTTGAGACGGCGAGCCAACAATGGAGAGAGCACGCACCATGAGCGCCGAACGCACCGTTTCTGACACCGAGTCGATCTCCACGCTTCGCGCCTGGGTGATGGCAACCCGCCCGAAGACGCTGGCGGCGGCGGCGATCCCCGTGCTGGTGGGAACGGCTGTGGCCGTCAGCGCCGGGGCGTTCGCTGCCGGTGCGGCGTTCGCCGCCTTCCTGGGTGCGGGGCTTCTTCAGATCGGCGCCAACCTGGCGAACGACTACTTCGACGCCGAAAGCGGCGCCGACAACGAAGATCGGCTGGGGCCGACGCGGGTGGTTCAGGCCGGGCTGTTGTCGCCGAAGGCCGTCAAAACCGCCACGGCGCTGACCTTTGGCGCCGCAACGGTGGTCGGTGTGTATCTGGTCGCCCTGGCGGGCTGGCCCATCGTGGCCATCGGCGTCGCCTCCATTCTGGCGGCCATCGCCTACACTGGCGGGCCCTACCCGCTGGGCTATCACGGGCTGGGGGAGCTGTTTGTGTTCCTCTTTTTCGGGCTCGTCGCCGTGGTGGGGACCTATTATGTGCAGGCGCTGGCGCTGTCGGCCGATCCCTTCGTGGCCGCCGTGCCGGTGGGGTTGTTGTCGTCGGCCATTCTGGTGGTCAACAACTACCGGGATATTGAGACGGACCGGCAGGCGGGCAAGAACACGCTCGCCGTCAGGCTGGGGCCCGCCGCCACGCGCTGGCAGTACGTGTTGCTCGTCGCCGGCGCTTATCTCGTTCCCGTCGTCCAGGTCGTGTTGTTCGCCGCGCCGATCACCCTGTTGTTGCCGCTTTTGAGCCTGCCCGTTGCGGTGGTGACGACGCGCCGGTTGTGGACCAATGAGGGCACGGCGCTTAACGCTGTGCTGGCGCAGACGGCGGGGCTGTTGTCGGTGTTCGGGATTCTGTATGCGGCGGGGTACATGCTGTGACTGATCTGGGTCGACATCCAGCCGCGCAGGGGGTGCAGATCGCGTCGATAACGGGCGAACCGCTATCGCTGAAGCTGGTTGAACCGCTGGTGACGAGTGCGGCGACCTATCGGCGCCGCGACACCCTGCTTGTCCGTTGCGAGCTGGAGGCCGAAGGGGGGCAGCGCGTTGTGTCTGGTTTCGGGGAGGCGGCGCCGCTTGACGGGTGGACCGACGAAGGCGTCGACGATTGCGCAGCGTGTCTCGAACAACTCCAACGGCGAGTTGTCGACATTGCGGTGGGCGATCTGCCGGAGATGGTCGGCCGTGGATGGAGCTTCCCGTCGCTTCGGTTTGCGCTGGAAGGGGCGGTGCTCGACGGGCTTGCGCGGCTGGAGGGGCTCGCGCTTCGCGACCTGCTTGTGGCGAGGCCGGGCGGGCAGATGGGCGACGCGTCGGCTGGTTTAGCGGGTGGTGCAGCGGCGACGGTGGGGGTGCAGACCGTCATCGGCGACGGTTCTGTCGACGAGACCCGCCGCGCCGCCTGTCGGGCTGTCCGGGACGGGGCGACGGCGCTGAAGCTGAAGGTTGGAAACGGTGCTGTCAGCAGGGATGTGGCCCGTGTGAAGGCGGTGCGCGACGTCGATGCAGAGGCGACGATTCGCGTCGATGCCAACGGCGCCTGGAGCGTGGAGCAAGCGCTTCGGGCATTCGACAGTCTGGGGCCGCTGAACGTCGACCTGGTCGAACAGCCCGTCAGCGCCAGTCGTCGCGACGAGCTGCTCGATCTGGCCGCCCGATCGGAGCTCGACGTCGCCGCCGACGAAAGCTGCACCAGCCTCGATGCTGCACGGGCGCTTGTGGACGACGGCATCGACGCGCTGGTGCTCAAACCGGGTGCGTTAGGCGCGCCCCTGGAGGTGCGAGCGTTGATGGACTACGCCGCCGACTGTGGGGTGCGCGTCGTCGTCAGCAGCCTCATCGAGAGTGCCGTGGGGCGAACAACGGCGGCCCACCTCGCCGCCTGCTGCGATGCCGACGGCCCCCACGGGCTGGGCGTTGGAAGCTGGCTGGCCGAAGACGTCAGTCGATCCCGCGATGCCATCGTAGGGGGGCGAATGCAGCTTTCCGATGCGCCGGGCTTAGGCTTTGAGCCTCGTTTGCCGCCGCGACCGCCGACGTCGGAGGTCCCATGAGCCAGTGGTTGTTCGAACAGGCGAAGCGACACCCCGACAAGCCGGCGCTGGTGTTCGGTCAGCGCCGGTGGACCTACGCGCGGCTGGTCGAACGGGTGCGATCTGTCGGCGCAGCGCTCGACGATGCGGTCAGCGGCGGCGACCGGCGCATTGCGCTGTGCGGGGCCAATCACCCGCAGTGGGTGATCGCCGCGCATGCAGCCTGGTCGATCGGAGCGACCGTCGTCGGGCTGCACCACCGGGCGACGAAGCCGGA
>SKMT01000048.1 GCA_007120915.1 Myxococcales bacterium
ATCGGAGGTGGGATGACCTGTGGGGGTCGTTGGTTATTAGTTATTGGTTATTGGTTATTGGTTATTGGTTGGGGTGACCCCAGGAGGTTCGTTCGCCCGAGCGTAGCCCCGACCGACCGTAGGCCGCTGGCCGGAGGGAGTTCGGGGATCGGAGGCACATCCAACCACCGGAGGTCATCCGCAATTGCACCGTCTGGGTGGGCGCACTATTATCGCCGCCCGCGCGTTTTGATCCCTTCTGTATTGCGGTGAATGGCCCCCATGGAAAACAACCGAGACTTCGTTCATCTGCACCTTCACACCCACTACAGCCTGCTGGACAGCCAGATCCGGATTCCCGATCTGATGGGCCGGCTCGACGAGCTGGGGATGGATACGGTGGCGATGACGGACCACGGCAACATGTACGGGGCCGTCAATTTTCAGAAGGCTGCACAGGATGCGGGGATCAAGTCGATCATCGGCTGTGAGATGTACATGAACGACGCGGCGTTCGAGGAGACGCGCGTCGGCGAGCAGACCTACCATCTGACGCTTCTGGCCAAGAATCACACCGGGTATGAAAACCTGATGTATCTCAACTCGATGGGGTGGCTGAAGGGCTGGGATCAGGACCGCGGCATCCCGCTGATCGACTTCGATCTACTCGCCGAATACAAGGAGGGGCTGATCTGTCTGTCCGGCGATCTGGGCGGGCGGATCAACCAGGCGATTCTGGGGGGCGACCGCGACGAGGCTGTCGAAGTTGCGACGCGCTACCAGGAGCTGTTCGGCGACGATCACTACTACCTGGAGGTGATGGACAACGCGCTGCCGGAGCAGCAGAAGTGCAACGAGGCGCTCATCGAACTGAGCGACGAGTTGGATATCCCGCTGGTGGCGACCAATGACTGCCACTACCTGGAGCAGGACGACGCGCAGGCCCACGCAATCCTGATGTGCATCCAACTGGGCAAGACCACCGACGTCGACCAGTTGATGGACCACGGTGTCGACCAGCTCTACGTAAGAAGCGCCGAAGAGATGTGGGAGGCCTTCGAGCACATCCCCGAGGCCTGTGAAAACACCGTAAAAATCGCCGACATGTGCGATGTGGAGATCCCACTGGGCGAGATCTTTTTGCCCCAGTACGACGTGCCCGAAGAGTTTATCGAATCTCGGGGGATCGAAGAGCCAAAAGAGGCGATTCACGAGTACTTCGTGCACGTGTCGAAGCAGGGGCTCGAGGAGCGATTCCAGGAGTTCGAGCAGCTCGGCAGGGAGTACGACCGGCAGGTGTACGAACAGCGGCTGGACGACGAGATCGAGATCATCCGGCAGATGGACTTTCCGGGCTACTTTCTGATCGTGTGGGACTTTATCGAGTGGTCCCACGAACAGGGGATTCCCGTGGGGCCGGGGCGAGGGTCGGGAGCGGGTAGTCTGGTTGCCTATTCACTGCGGATCACCGACATCGATCCGATGCCCTACGACCTGCTGTTTGAGCGGTTTTTGAACCCGGAACGGGTGTCGATGCCGGACTTCGACATCGACTTTTGCATGAACCGCCGCGACGACGTCATCGAGTACGTCACCCAGAAGTACGGCGAGGACAACTGCGGGCAGATCATCACCTACGGGCAGATGAAGGCCCGGGCGGTGATCAAGGACGTGGGTCGGGCGCTGAACTACAGCTTCAGCGAGACCAACCGCATCGCGAAGATGTTTCCCGACGACCCCTTCATCAGCCTGCAGGGAGCGCTGGATCAGGAGGGGCGGCTTCGCAACCTGCGCGACGAAGACGAGCGGGCGGACATGCTGTTCGACACCGCGCTGTCGCTGGAGAACCTAAATCGGCAGGCCGGCATCCACGCCGCCGGGCTGGTGATCGCCGAAGATCCGCTGTGGGAGTACGTGCCCATCGCCCGTGGGTCCGGCGGCGAGATCGTCACCCAGTACGCCAAAGAAGAGGTCGAAGAGGCGGGGCTGGTCAAGTTCGATTTCCTGGGGTTGAAGACGCTCACGGTGATCGACGACGCGATACGACTGATCAACCAGCAGCGAGACGACGGTGAAGACCCATTCGACATCGGTGCGATTCCCCTGGATGACTCGGAAGTCTTCAAGCTGATCTCGGCAGGGAACACCACCGGGGTGTTTCAGCTTGAATCCTCGGGGTTTCAGCAGCTTCTCAAGAAGCTGAAGCCGAGCCAGTTCGAAGACATCATCGCCGCGGTGGCGCTGTATCGGCCGGGCCCGCTGGGAAGTGGAATGGTCGATGACTTCATCGACCGAAAGCACGGGCGCAAGACCGTCGAATACCCCCACCCCTGGCTCGAAGAGGTGCTGGAGCCGACCTACGGGGTGATGGTCTACCAGGAACAGGTGATGAAGACCGCACAGGTGATGGCCGGCTACTCGCTCGGCGGCGCCGATCTGCTGCGCCGGGCGATGGGCAAGAAGAAAGAAAAGGTCATGAAGCAGCAGAAGAAGGTCTTCGTGGACGGGGCGATCGAAAAGGGCGTCGACGAGGCGAAGGCCAAAGAGATCTTCGACTTGATGGCCTACTTTTCGGGCTACGGGTTCAACAAGTCGCACTCCGCGGCCTACGGGCTGATCACCTATCAGACGGGATATCTGAAGGCGCATTATCCGGTGGAGTTTATGGCGGCGCTGATGACCAGCGACCGCGACAACACCGACAAGATCGTGCGGTTCATCAACGAAGCCAAAGAGATGGGCATCGAGGTGCTGCCCCCCGATGTCAACGAGTCGCTTCTGAACTTCAGCGTCGTCGACGGTAAGATCCGGTTCGGCCTCGCCGCAATCAAAGGGGTCGGCGCCGGGGTGATCGAGACGATCCTCGAGGAGCGGCGCGAAAACGGCCCCTTTGAGAGTATCTTCGACTTCTGCAGCCGTGTGGACTCCGACAGCATCAACAAACGGGCCGTGGAAGCGATGGTCAAAGCGGGAGCGTTCGACTCGATCGGACCCGACGACGAGGCAGACTACATCGTGGACATCTGCGAGTCCCGGGCGTCGCTGTTCGAGTCGATCGAAAACGCCGTCGAGCGCGGCAAACGCGCCCAGCACGACGCCGAAGTGGGCCAGTCGAACCTGTTCGGGATGATGAGCGAACAGCAGCGCGACGAAGTGCTCGACGAGACCTATCCCGAGGTGCGCCCGTGGTCGGAGCGCACACTGCTGGGCTACGAAAAAGAGCTGCTGGGATTTTACGTCACCGGCCACCCGTTGGACCGTTTTGAAAGTGAGATGGGGCTGTACGGGGTCACGTCCACCGAGACGTTGTCTACCGACTCCGATTTGCGAAACAACAGCGAAGTCACCGCCGCCGGGGTGGTCTCCACGATGCGCGAGATCAGCCTGAAGAGCGGCGACGGACGCATGGCGTTTGTGACCCTGGAGGACAAGACCGGCGAAATTGAGGTGATCGTCTTCAGCTCCGCCTACGAGGAGTACGAAGAGGTCATCAAAAGTGGTGAGCCGCTTCTGATTCGCGGGAACATCCAGGAGGAGGGCGATCCGGGCAACACCACCCGTCGTATCCGCTGTGACGAGGTGACCACCCTGATGTCCCAGCGCGAATCGAAGATCAAGCGGGTGGAGGTGCAACTGGGCGTCGATGAGGTCGACAACGGTCAGCTCAAACAGCTTCGCCAGGTTCTGCAGCGCCACCGCGGCGACTGCCGCACATCGCTGATCTTCGAAATGAAGACCGCCCAGGGCACCGGCCGCGCACAGCTCGCGTTGCCCGAAGACTATGCAGCGCGACCAACCGACGAGCTGATGATGTCCATCGAGCGCATCTTCGGGCCCGACACGGTACGACTGCGGTAGGCGCTGGGCTCTTGGCGCTGGGCTCTTGGCGCTGGGCTCTTGGCGCTGGGCGCTGGGCGCTGGTGTCGACCACCGACCACTGACCACCGACCACCGACCACCGACCACCGACCACCGACCACCAACCACCGACCACCGACCACCGACCACCGACCACCGACCACCCGCCTTTTACAAACTGATACGTCAGATCGGGGGTCAAAACGTCGATAACGTATATGAGGCCCCCGTGGTGACGTAGTAGCATGAACCCTCACGGGTCCGTTCGCCAGAGCGTAGCCCCCACCGACCGGAGCGAAGCGAAGGGAGTTGGGGGATCGGCGATGCGCGAAACCACGGGAGTAGCGCGACCAGGCCCCCACCGACCGGAGCGAAGCGA
>SKMT01000213.1 GCA_007120915.1 Myxococcales bacterium
AAATTGACGATGAAGACGCCCCATCCGACGGGATGGGAAATACCCGTGGTGCCGATGCCCGTGCCCGCCGCGGTGAGGATGCCGCTCAAGAAGACCAACATCAACAGTGACGAGGGGATAAAGGCGAGCCACCACAATTTGGTGGGCATCACCTCGGTGTGACGAGCGATGTCGTCATCCACCTCTTTCCAGGTCTTGTCGTCGGCGACCAGAGGTTCTCGTCGGGCCAGCGGTCCCCCGAAGGGACCCTTGCCTTCCTCGACCCAGGTACGTCCTTTTAACTCACTGTGTTTCATGCCGGAACTTTTGCGAGCGTCAACGGTCAAAAACAGTCAAAGGCAAACGTCGACGGCACCTGCGGTGCCGCCGGTGATGCAGCGGTCAACTCGGTTCCTGCTGGGCGTCGTCCTGCAGCGAGTCGTCGCCGCTGGGAACGATGCGCTGGCCGGGAACCTCGCTGGCCAGTGATTCGTCGGTGTTGAAGATGCTGGTCAGGTAGGCGAGCCCGGGCTGGGTATCCAGATCGGACAGTGCGTACATCGCCCGCTTGAGATGATGCATCTTCGATACTCTGTGATCTTCGTCGAGCAGGTCGCCGAATTCGATGGCACCGGCGGGGCAGGACTCCTGACAGGCAGTCTGCACTTCGCCGTCTTCGAAGGTTCGCCGACCCTCTTTGGCGACTTCCCATTTGCCGCGGCGGATGCGCTGCACGCAGAAGGTGCATTTCTCCATCACACCACGGGTGCGCACGGTGACATCGGGGTTGAGCCCAAGCTGAAGTGGTTCGGTCTGATTGAGCCGACCGTGGTCTTCGAGCTCGGGATACATTCTCGCGAAGATGGAGTCTTCGCGGTTTTCGGCGTAGTTGAACCAGTTGAACCGCCGCACCTTGTAGGGGCAGTTGTTCGCGCAGTATCGGGTGCCCACACAGCGGTTGTACGCCATCTGATTGAGCCCGTCCGACGACTGCATCGTGGCGACCACCGGGCAGACCGACTCGCAGGGAGCCTTGTCGCAGTGCTGGCACAGCATCGGCTGCATGATCACCCGCGGGCGCTCCAGATACTCACCGAAGGCGATCAGGGGGCGATCTTCGTACATCGGATCGCCGAGAAGCCCTTTGCGCTCTTCGACGCCGGCGTCGGGGAGCCGATAGTAGCGGTCGAGTCGAAGCCAGTGCATCTCACGGTCTTCGAGCACGCCCTGCTTGCCGACGACGGGGATGTTGTTCTCTTCCTGGCAGGCGATCACGCAGGCGGAGCAGCCGGTGCATTTCGTCAGGTCGATGGCCATGCCCCATTTGACGGGGCCGAAGTCGTGTTCGGGCCACAGACTGTATTCGACGGGGGTGTGGTAGACGCCGGCAGATTGATCTTCGGCGTACTGCTCGCGGTTGGCCACCGACAGGATGCGACGATAATCGACTTCCAGCACTTCGCCGTGCTGGGTCAGCGCCAGCTCTTCGGTGTCACCGGTGGCGCTGATCGATGCCGGGGTGATCCCGGAGTAATACACGGCGTTGTCGTCGACTTCGGCGAGCCGAAATGCGTTGGCGCCAACCTCGTTGCCGACGTTGCCCGCATCGGTGCGGCCGTAGCCTAGCGGCAGCGCGATCACATCGTCGTGCATCCCGGGGATGCAGATGACCGGGAACCGCAGGGTGTCGCCGTTTTCGGTTTCAAATTCGAGGATTTGGCCCTGCTCAAGCCCTGCCTCTTCGAAGGTGCGCCAGCTTACCATGGCGAAGGCACCCCAGGTGTTCTTGGTCACCGGTTCTGGCAACTCCTGGAGGTGGCCGTTGTTGGCGTGGCGCCCGTCATACATCGGCACCGACTTGAACAGATGGAGCATTTTCTCATCGAGCGCTGCGGGGTCGACGTCCTCCGGCTGAGGAAGCTCGTCGGGCAGCAGTTCAGCGGCCATGCCGGGGTTGAACGACGGGGCGTCCCCCTCTTCGACATCGACTTCCACCACACCGGTTCGCTTCGCGTCATTCCAGAACTGCTCGAAGCTGGCGACGGCGTCGAGCTGCGCGAAGACGTCAGACTCCCAGCGGTCGCTCAGATAACGGTAGAACGGGCCCGGGTCGTAGGGCCGATCCACTCCGCGCTGGCCGCCTCCTTCTTCGGGGCGCTGTGGTTCTTCGAGGTAGCCCGCAAGCTGAGCGTTGTGCTGTTCGTCGCCGAACCAGTGAATCAGGCTGTCTTCAAAGCTGCGTGTTTCATACAGCGGCAGAATCGCCGGCTGTTGAATTGAATAGACACCTTCGCGGGGGTTGGCGTCGCCCCAGCACTCCAGAAAGTGGCAGCCCGCCGCGACAATGTCGGCGTGGGCTGCAGTTTCGTCGAGATACTGAGAGGTGCTGACCACCAGGTCGACCTGGTCGAGCGCGTCGGCGACGCGATCGCTGTCGGGGTGGCTGTATACCGGGTTCGGCCCGTCCACAATCAGCAGGTCGACCCCGCCGGCTTCCATTTCGTCGATCAGCTCCAGAAGCTGAGTGTCGCCGCCGGGGGCCTGATAGGAGGGGCGGGTGCGGTCGACGGTCTGGCCGTCGTTTTGCAGCGCTGCGTTCAACAGGTTGACCGCCGTCTCCAGCCCGATGCCGCCGGCGCTGTTGCTGGATGCGCCACCGGCGATGACCAGCGAGCTTCCCTGATGGGCAGCCAACTCGGCGGCGATGTCGCGCAGCAGATTGGCGTCGACGTCAGCGCCGAGCCGGTCGGCCACCGATTCGACATCGAAGGGAGCGAGCGCGGCCTGGACGGCACCGCCGGGGATACCACCCGGGTCGTGCTGCTGAAACAGTTCGTGGGCCAGCCCCAGCGCCAGATACACAAGGTCGTCGGGGCGGACTCGATAGCGGTCATCGGCGTTGACGCCGGTGACCGTCATCGTCGGTTCAAAGGCGACCATCCGATTCATATCGGGGTCGTAGTCCGGATCGGGGACCTCTTCGTGTTGCTGTTCGGCCTCGAAGAAGTCGCGCCCGTCGGCAAAATCGCGGGTGAATTCGACGGGAGACAACCAGGTGCCGAGGAAATCACTGCCCAGCGACAGGATGAACTCCGCGCGGTCAAACCGATAATGGGGCATGTGGGCGTCGCCATAGGTGGCCTCGGAGGCGGCGACGGTCGGTTCGTCGGCCATCGGCTCGTAGACCACGTGGCGGGCGTCGGGAAGATCGTCGACGATCTCTTCGATCAGCCCCCGGGTGGCGGGGCCGGTGCGAGCGTCGGTGAGAAATCGTACTGAAGCGCCGTTGCGCGCCGCGTCCACAGCGTCGCCTACCTGGGCGTCAACGTCGTCCCAGTCGATCTCGGTGCCGTCGCCGTTGTCCGGTTGCACCGGGTGGCGGAGTCGATCCGGATCGTACAGGTCCATATAAGAGGCCTGCCCCCGCGCGCAGAGTCCGCCGCGGTTGACCGGGTGCTGATCGTTGCCCTCCAGCTTGACCGGACGGCCGGCACGGCTCTTGATGCGCAGCCCGCATTTGGCGGGGCAGGCATTGCAGGTGCTGGCGTATTCCTGGAAGTTGCCGATCCGCACCTCTTCGGGGCGGTCGACGTAGGGGACGATCTCGCGCTGGGGTTCCCGGCAGGCGGCAGTGCTCATCGCGGCGGTGGCCGCGGCGACGCCGGAAACACGCATGAAATCGCGCCGGTTCATCGTCAGCGATTCCGACCCGTCGGAAAAACTGATCGTCACATCGCCGTCATCGCTGCCGCGAAGCAGCACCGATGCACCCGGCTGTGGTTCAGAATGGCGGGGCAGATCCGGATCTTTGTCGTTCTTACTCATGGCAGCCAGTCGTGAGAAACGTCGCGCCCGCGTCAGTTAAAACAGGGCGGGACACGTACTGAGTCGAACTTCTGCGGCCGCCTGTGCAGCCGCATCAAACTCGCGGTGTTATCCGATCACGTCGAACCAGAAGGCTCAGTAGTGACAGGTTACGCAGTCGATCGAAGCGTTGTGCTCCGGGTCTCGGTGGCAGTCGATACACCAGCCCATATTGAATTCGTTGGTCACTTCCACCACGTCCATTCGGTTGACCTGGCCGTGGCACTCCGAGCAGTCGATGCCGCGCTGGATGTGCGGCTGGTGACTGAACTTGGTGTGGTCTGGAAGGTCGTGGACCTTGACCCATTCGATGGGGTCGCCGTCCTCCCAGTGTTGTTGCAACTGCTGGATGTCTTCGCTCTGGGAGG
>SKMT01000538.1 GCA_007120915.1 Myxococcales bacterium
CCAATGCTACCTTCATTCGAGGTGCCTGACCCGCTCGGCATGGAACTTGAATGAATTTTGCAGGTGTCAACTACACCACGCGCGATGACGCCCTGACGGATTCTGAGATCGGTGTACGGTTCACCGGATTGATTTGAGGAGACTGAGAATGAACAACCAATCGAGATGGCAATTTGTGACGGCGATAGCGCTACTGGCAGCGCTGGGTGCTGTCTGGGGTTGCGCCCAGGACGTCGAGGACATCGACCGCACCCAGCCCGACAAGCTGGAGCGAACGCTGTTTGAGACCGACGACGAGTGGTATCTGCAGCAGACGATCGTCGACACCGGCATGGAAGGTGGAAACATCGGCCAGGCCGGCGACGGGATGTTCATCACCCCGGCGTTCGAAACCCAACTGAAGCGCATCCGGTGGACCGTCACCGAAGATGTGCTCTACGCCCACTCCTCCGTGGAGTTGGCCGACGGGCTGAACGAAGGGTTCGATGAAGAGGACGCGCGCCGCGAGGGCGTGGTCGCAGCGTTCCCGATCACCGACCATTTCGATGTGCAACGCCAGTACGATGCGTCCACCGGTGAGCCGACCAATGTGATCACCGAAGACCGCTCGGACCGTCCCTGGTACGAGCGCGACTACATGCGCGTGGACTGGTCGACGAACATGGTCGACGGATTTCAGATGTTCAAAGGCACCCTGGGGCAGTTCTCCTCGGTCTCCGACGGTGTCCCGCAGGACGATGACGAAATCCATCCCCACCGCACCCGAATCAGCGACGAGTACATCGACACCGTCACCGAGTACTCCTACGAGCCGGACATCAACACCTGCTTTGGCGCCTACGGATTTGACAGCATCTTCAGTTGCGAGGGTGGGCGGCTGTCGATCCGCACCTCCCTGAAGCGCGTGCCCGACGAAGAGACCTACGAGCCGCTGAACCACCTCGATGCGCACAGCCTCAACCAGGACGACGACCCGGCGTCCGCTCCCCTGGAGACGGCGTCGATTTTTGACCGCGACCTCGGTTATCTCGTCGAAGTGGAGTGCACCGACGAAGTTCGGGACTGGATGAAGCAGAATCCCGGATATGACTACGAGGACCGATGCAGCCCGGCGAAGTTCGAGTTTCACGAGCGCTTCGGGTACTTCCGCACCGAACGCGTCGAGTGGGATCGCTACGTCGGCACCTCCGATGACCAGCGCCAGTATCACATCAACCGCTGGAACATCTGGCAGACCATGCTCGACGACGACGGCAACGTTAAGCCGCCGGAAGACCGCACGCCGAAGCCGATTACCTTCCACCTGAACATGGAATATCCGAAGTTCATGTTCGACGCCGCCGACCGTACCGCCGCGGAGTGGGATGACACCTTCCGCAATACCGTGAAGCTGGCGATGGACATCGACGCCGAGCAGTTGGACGCGAAGCTCGAAGAGGAATACGGCCACACCGAGATGTTCCGCATCGTCGAAAATAGCTGCCATCCCGGCCCGCTGGTCGAGTGGTTCGACGAACACGGCTCGAGCCATCCCGATGACCAGATGCACGTCTCCGGAATTTTCGACAATTACGTCAATACCACCTCCGCCGGCGACGACATGGAAGAGCGGCTGTGGAACCTGTCGCACGAAGCGCGCGGCAACATGTGCGCCGAGATCGAATATGCCACCCAGACGCGCCCCGACCCGGACGCTCAGTTTACCTGGGAGCAGCTCGGCGACCTTCGCTACAGCCTCTTTAACTGGGTCGAAGAGAACACCGGAATGTGGGCTGGATACGGCCCCTCCGCTGCGGACCCGAAAACCGGTGAGATCATCCGCGCCAACGCCAACTTCGCCGGGCAGGGCATCCGTCAGAATGCCACCTACGCCGCCGACCTGATTCAGTACTTCAACGGCGAGCTCAGCCAGAACGACATTCTCCACGGTGTGCAGATCCGCGACGATTTGTTCAACAACGACCGCGACGAAACGAAGCTGGGCATGGAGCCGGAGGCGCGCCGACAGATGGCGATGCGTTCCGGCATCGACCCCGATGAAATCAGCGAGTCCGGCTTCGAGGAGCGTCCCTCCTACGAAGATCTCGACTCCTTCGTGCACAAACACGGCCTCGACCGCATCCAGCAGGAAGCGGACATCGTCGCCAAGCAGGGCTCGAAGAATGCTGCCAACGACCAGCGGATGGTCGAGTTTCTGGAAAACCCCCAGGTCAAGAGCTTCCTGATGAGCAACGTGGAAACGGCGATGGCCGTGGAAGCGAACGCCCGTGACCGTCACGGTGACAACTTTGACGACGAGCAGTTCCATCAGGCCTACCTGGACTTCCACACCCCCCGTCACTTCCATGATCGGCGCCACGAGGCGGAGCGTATGCTCTCGGAGCGAAACATCCTCACCCAGGAGTCGGTCCACCGATCACTGGAGACGCTGGTCACCTATCAGGGTGTGGCCGACTACTTCGCCGGTGCCGACCGTGACGACATCAAGGAGCACTTCCTCAATGAGTTGTTCATCGGCACCCAGTTGCACGAGATCGGCCACGCCGTTGGTCTGCGCCACAACTTCTCGGGCCACGCCGATGCGCTGAACTACCACGAGGAGTTCTGGAAGATCGAAGAAGCCGTCATCGATGGTCGACTCGACCGCGAAGACGCCTACAGCCTCCAGGGTGAGTTGGCCCAGGACATTCTGGGCGACGACGATGTGGAGTACGCCAGCCAGGCGGAGTTCAAGCTGAGCACCGTCATGGACTACACCGGTGATCTGACCGGACGGTTTGCCGGGCTGGGACGCTACGACCGTGCGGCCATCAAGTTCGGTTACGGTGAACTGGTCGAGCGGTGGGACGACGACGTGGAGCTGGTCAACGCCATCGACACCTATTCCATCCTCACCGACTACGCCGACCTTCCCTACCTGATGGCCGGCAACCAGAGCGGCGCCGGCGATTCGGCGACCTTCTCCGAGGGTGTAGACATCATCCTCAACAGCCGCGAGTACGTCGCCATTGATGATGCGATGGAGGACCGGCGCGAGCACATCCGGGAGAACACCGACAACTGGTTCTCCTACGGATTCGAGGACGGCGCGTTGCCCCACGAGGACCGCACCGTGGACTATGAATTCTGCTCCGATGAGTTCAACGGTCAGATTCTCGACTGTGCCACATGGGTATACGGCGGAAACCAGCAGGAGATGGTCAACCACGCCTTCGATACCTTCCGGGCGTTCCAGACCTTCTGGCGACACCGCCGCCACCACATCGACCGCAACTACGACAACCTCAACGCCTACTTCATGCGGTTGATGAGAACCATCCAGACCACACAGGAGCCGTTCCGGTATTACTCGATTTACCGGTGGATGGACCTGGGTGATTACACCGCCGACCTGGAGCGAGCAGCCATCGACGGATTTAACTTCTACAACGAGCTGCTGGCGATGCCCCAGCCCGGTCGACACTGCTACTTCGAAGAGGATGCCTCCGACGTCGATCCCTGGTGGTTCTACGACCTGGAGAACGTGTACGTGCCCGCCGATTATCACCTCGATGAAGGTCAGTGCGGTGACTACGTCGACATTCCCCGCGGCGTCGGTCAGGAGTACAACTTCAAATTCACCGACGAGTACATGTACCGAATCGACCGCGTCGGCTCGTTCATCGACAAGATGGTCGCCACCCAGATGCTGTTCGACATCAGCGCCGAGTTCGCCCAGAGCGCCTTCTTTACGGACTTCCGGGCGACGAACCTCTCGTACTGGACGGTGTTCCAGGACGAGATGCTGGAGATGATGGGCGGGATGATTCTGGGCGACTACAAAGCCTATGCCCCGAAGGTCAACGGCGGAAACATTGAGTTTCCCGAGCCTGTCGACCCCTCGGCGCCGGCCCGGCTGACCGACGACGATGATGACACCCCGCGGGTGTTCACTCCGCAGTCGGTCAACCACGAGTTCAACCTGATGGTCGGTGGTCTGCTGTATGCCTCCACCTGGGAAGACCGCGCCCCCGACTTCACCCACTACGTCAAAGTGGCGACCACCTGGGAAGAGGCGCAGGAGTTCGGCGACGGCATTCCCACGGTCACCTTCGAACACCCCGTCAGTGGCCAGATCTATACGGCTGCCGACATCGAGGGACGCACCGTCAGTGGACGGCTTATCGAGCGCGCCAACGAGTTGGCTGATCGATTTGTCGAAGCTCGC
>SKMT01000315.1 GCA_007120915.1 Myxococcales bacterium
AGGGGCGTGTCAGCCCGCGGTGGCGAACAGCCCCGGTTCATCCTTCGGGGGGTCGTCGCACTTGATGGGCGCACACCGCTTCAGTTGGACTGTGCCGCAGGGGAAGGTCACCCCCTTTTTGCCGTTGACCCACCGCTGGCGGCGGGTCTCGTAGCGGTCTTTGAAGGCGCGATAGCGTTTTCTGGCCACATCCATCAGCTTGCTGTCTCTGGTGGCAAACCGGGGGATGCGCCTGCTGCGGTTGGACTCCTGGCGGGTGGGACTGGCGTCGGTGCTCACCTTCTTGACTCTGTCGGCACCGCAGACCTCTTCGTTGATCTCACGGCGCACCGCTGCGATCTCGTCTTCGGCGCGGCGAAGCCGCTTCTCGAAGTGCTCTTTGACCTCCTCAAGCGTCATGTCGTCGTAGCCCGGCGGGGGCTGGGGGGTGAATTCGACCACATCGGGGCTGTCGATGCCGTAGAACTTCGCCGGTTTCTCGATGCGGATCGTCTTCCCCCAGTGCTTCGGCAGGATCTTGAATCCGGGCCAGTCTTCGGCCCTCTCGACAAGCCCCGCCTGCACCGGGTTGAGCCAGGTGTAGATCAGCTTGCGTTCGATGGCGTCCTGGTCGAGCAGAACGGTGTCGTTGTAGGAGCCGCTCTCCCAGAAGTGGCCTTCTCGATTGAGATCCCGGTTTCGGGACCGGGCGATCCCGCTCATCGAATCGCGCATAAAGTAGCTTCGATCCCCCGTGGTATCGCCCACCGCAAGGTGGACGTGGTTGGACATGGCCATCACTCCGTAGACCTGCTGGCCGTGGCGTTCAGCGGCGCGGCCCAGTTCATAGGGGATGGACTGGTTGATGTAGTCGTCGGGCCTCAGAAAGAAGCGTCGCTCCGAGCAGCGGCGGGTGATAAAGGCGATCTGTCCGGCGATGTGGCGTCTGGGCTGGGTCATGGTTCATCTCCCTGGCAAAATCTATGGTCACGGGCCGCCTGGCCCCTCTATATCTATTGTCGAGAAATTGCCCCCCGATCTTTCGTATCGGTCCAAATTTTTTGCTCACCGGTAAACCCCCGATCTGCGCCAGGCCGCCAAAAATCAGGACGATCGGTGACTGTCGGTGCTTTTGGGATCCGGTGATCGGCCAGTGATGCTGCGATGAGCTGGCCGAATCGGGCATTACGTCACCGGTGGTGACCACCGAGCCCCCCGGTACAGCCCCGAATCTCGGGGCGAGCGGCGGCTGTCGGTGATTTATTGATTCGGAGATCGTGGCGATCGACGCCATTGCTGGAATAGGTCCTGCGCACGCTCTACAATGAGCGGTCAGAACAGCCTGATTATCCGATGTCGATATGGAGCGGTGCTATGTGGAAACAGAAGGTACGGTGGCGGCCCGTCTTGTTGGTGTTGCTATTTACCATGACCGCAGCATGCGGTGATCCGCCTTCCGGTGAAGGGACCGCCGATTGTGAAGATCTCGATGAGCGCAGCAGTTGCGCGGGCGAAGATGAATGTCAGTGGGTCGTCAACGACTGTGACGGCGATGTGCGCGCCGGCTGCCGCGACGACGACGAGGACATCCTCGCCGATGGATGTCAGGCGCTCGCCCCCGAACAGTGTTACGGCCAGGAGATGGAAACCTGCTCACGGGATGTCTGCGCCGGTCCCTCACCGGGATGCAGCGGCGAGGGAGACTGGATTGAACTCGACGGGCAAACCTGCCTGACCGGATTCGGCTGCCATCAGGACGATGCCGACGAATGTCCGGACGACTTCTCGTGCCACCCCTTTGACTACGACCCCTGCGCCGGATCCGATTGTGATGCCTGCGGCGCCATCGGCTACGCCTGCTTCCCCGACGACAAATACTGAGCTGTCAGACGAACAGTTCCTCAACCGGCGACGTCTGCCAGAAGACGTCATCTCTGAATATCACCGGGAAGCAAGAACGGATATGGGCGGCGCCGCACCTTCCGCTGCCACCGTTCATCGAGCCGCCGAAGCCGCAGAAGAACCTCCCACATCAAGGCGTCCCGCCTGTAGTACCGACGGCACTCCTGCAGCGTTACCGGCGGTGAAACCCTTCGGTTTATCCACTCCAACAACGTCGGTATCCACCCCGTCAGCCGCTCTTTGTACAGATTGGCCGCCATATCGAGGAGCACGCGGCGGCGCTGATGGTATTGCTCCAGAATCTGCTCGACCAGAAAGGCGTCGACCACACCTCGCAGCGCCCAGGGAAGCGACGCCAGAAACATGTCGGTATCAAGCAGCGGTTCCCCGTCGCTGGCACGAAGCATCGGCGTGGTCACGTCCAGATAGCGAAGCCCCTCGTCGGTGATCACCCAGTTCGACAACTGCGCATCGATGCCCAGCCTGTCATCGACGGCGTCGGCGGTGGCATCGACAACGTCGCGCAAAAACTGCCGTGCCCGAGAGCGGTTGTGGTTGCGAAGCACTTCGGGGCCAACAGCCTCGGCATCGAGTCGAGGCTGAAGACAATACGCCTGTATGCCCGGTTTGTCGTCATCGACGACCTGAAGATCCGATCGCACCGGCTGGACTCCCGAATTGTTCAATTCGACGAGGTACTGCTCAAACAGATCTTGGTACTCCCCAAACGCCCTGCGGTCCTCGAAGCGGGGAAGCCGTTTGGCTGCCAGGGAAGCGCCGTCGACCTCCACGCCCAGCACACAGGAGATTTCGCCGTAGCCGAGCACCTCAAGCTCGTCGTCATCGCCGCTGCGAAGTGCTCTGCGCACCCGGCCTTCCAACTGCTGAAGTACCTTCGGCGGCACCGAAATGTCCGACTCTGTGTTCACCCCAGTGTCTCCATCACAATCTCGATGATCGCGTCTACTTCATCATCCTCCACCGTCAGCGGCGGCAGAAACTGCAGCACCGAGGTGTCATTGTTGGCGTAGACGGCAAACACACCGGCATCGAACAACAACTTCGCGGCCATCATACCGGCATCCGGCCCACCGAGTTTCAGCCCCATCATCAATCCCCTCTGGCGAAGCTGGAAGGTGGCGTCGGCAAACCCCTTTCGGAACCGTTCCGCCACCTCGTTGACCCTGGGCAAAAACCGGTCAGACTCCACAATATCGAGAACCTTCAGCGCCGCCGCACATCCCGGCTCGGCGCCGCCGAAGGTGGAGATGTGAATGAAGGGGTGGTCGTCGAAGAAACTGTGCAACTGTGCCGTCATCAGGGTGGCGGTGATGGGGTAGACGCCACCGGACAATCCCTTTCCGGTCACCACCATGTCGGGTTTGATATTGTGGTGCTGGTAACACCAGACCTCTCCGGTGCGCCCCAGCCCGGTCTGCACCTCATCGAAGATCAGCTTCGCCCCTCGCCGCTCGCATATGTCGGCGACGCCCTCCAGGTACCCCTCCGGAGGAACCGGCATCCCCAGCGTCGCCGGAATCGGCTCCAGTATCACCGCCGCCGTCTCATCGCCCACCGCCTCGTCCATCGCCTCCAACGCACCGAATCGAACCTGGCGAAACCCGGGAAGATTGGGCCCGAAGGGTTCGCGATAGCCCGGGTCTCCCGCCGCCAGCGCCAGCCCGGTGTGACCGTGGTAGCCACCGGTGGCGGACACGATTCCCTGTCGCCCCGTCACTGCCCGGGCGACCTTCAACGCCAGATCAATGGCCTCACCGCCGCTGACGCCGAACACCACCCCCGACAGATGGTCTCCTGTCGTCGCCGAAAGCCGCTGTGCCAGCCGGGCGCGATACGGCGACGGCAGATGATGGTTGCCGATGTCCACACTTTCCAGCGCCTGCCGCACCGCCTCGATGACCTCCCGGTTGCGATGTCCAAGATTGAACACCCCGCCGTTGCAATGACAGTTGTACCATTGCCGCTGCGAGTAGGCGTCGCGAAATCGCGTGCCGCCCCTCTCACCGATCACGGCGTCGAACCCGTATTGTCGGAACGTCTCTATTTTCCCGGCGTTCACGTGCCGGGCAAACCCCTCGAACAGCGACGTACGGTCTGAGATACCGAGCGTTGACCAATCCATCAGCACTTCCCTGTTGCAGCGCCGGACATCCGGCACTTTCATCACACCACAATCGACAAACCCGGCACGAAGATAGTCTTCCCCTCCTCTATTCGAAAGCTCCCCGAGTCGCACGCCTTCGATCTGAATATCGCGAAAACCCACCACGTCTACACAGACAGCAAAACTCCATCCA
>SKMT01000206.1 GCA_007120915.1 Myxococcales bacterium
CGTCGTCAGATTCAGCACTTCCTCTTCGTAGTTATCAAGATCTCCGCCGATGACGATCTGGATGGTGTCGAAACAGGACCCGTCATGCACCTCCAGAAACGAAAACCCACCTCTCGAGTCGCGCCGGGTGCGAACCCAGCCCTCAACGGTGACCGTCTCACCCGGTTCGACCTGACCTTCGAGCATCTGTTTGATCAGCGGCTGGTCTTTCACTTCGTACCCTCACAATGGCTTGAGAAACATAACCTCGTCACAACAACCGCGGGTTGTAACACCGGGCATCACCGCCGACAAGCGCTTCACCAACCGCGACAATGCGCCCCATCTGCAACGGATCAGTTGGCCGTTACAATCCCAGCCACATCGTTGCCAACAGCGTCTTGCTGTTCTGTGAGCAACGATAGCGGCAAACTTCGTCGGATTTCGGATCTCGGATTCACTTCCTCGAAATCTACTTTCACTTCTGTCGGAGGCTTTCGCTCACCTGCTGAGTCACGGGCGTAAATCCGATGACGAAAAAAATGTGCTTTCCTGATCGGCGAGTTTGCATGACCGCCATCTATTGGTGACGCCTTCGGCTAACTAATATTTCTGGGCAGCTGCGAATGACCGATGGTGGAACACGATACTACGCTTCCACGCTACTACGCTTCTACGAACGCTATTGCACCTCCGACCGCCGATCATTACGGTGCACCGCTGCGCCAGATCGGGCTGACACCAGGCCCGCCGAACTGCGCCCCAGGAGATCATCATGGCCAACGACAACCCCGGACCGAGCAAGGCATTTACCCGCTACGCCTGGATCTTTGTGTCCTACATGATCCTGGTGATTCTGTTTGGGGCCTGGGTGCGTATCACCGGCTCCGGCGACGGTTGCGGTGCGAACTGGCCGGACTGCCACGGCGACTTCATCCCCGAGATCGACGAACACGCCACGCTCATCGAGTACACCCACCGGGTCACCGCCGGGATTCTGGGGCCGATGGGGCTGGTGCTGATCGGATGGGCCTACAAACGCTTCGGGACCAACCGGGTGTTCTGGGCCAGTATCGTGACGATGGCCTTCATCATCTTCGAGTCGCTCATCGGCGCCGGGCTGGTGCTCGCAGAGCTGGTGGGAGACGACGACTCCGTAGCCCGGGCGGTGGTCATCGCCATCCACCTGGTCAACACACTGGCGCTGACTGGTTCGGCAGCACTGGTCGCCTGGTGGTCCACAGGCAAGCCGCTTCCACGGTGGTCTCGACGCACCACTTTGACCTGGCTGATGCTGGTGGCCATCGGCGGGCTCGTCGCCACCAGTATGTCCGGCGCCGTCACCGCCCTGGGCGACACGCTCTTCCCCACCGATCCCACCATCGGCGACGGATTGTTCGCCCAGATCCGCGATGATCTTTCGCCGGCGAACCACTTTCTGGTCCGACTGCGATTCGTCCATCCCGTCGTCGCCATCCTGCTCGCGGCGTATCTGATGGTGCTAAGCTGGATTGTTCGGCTGCGCGACGTGCCTCCGTTGGTCGACCGCTGGGCGGGTTGGGCGCTGGCGCTGGTGGTTCTCCAGACCGTTTTGGGCGTGGTCAACATCATGCTCGCCGCCCCGGGATGGATTCAGATTCTTCATCTGTTACTTGCACAGCTCGTCTGGCTCGCCGTGTTATTCTTGACGCTGGCCACCATGATGCCGCCGGGATCTGAGAGCAGTTCACCGACGGATTGAGCATCTTCTGCTGCAAACTCACCGATGGAACAGCCCTTCGCACATCCCATCAGCGTCGCCCCCATGATGCGGCGCACCGACCGGCACTTCCGGTTTCTCATCCGGCAGATCAGCCGGCACACCCTGTTGTACACCGAGATGGTGCCCACCGGCGCTATCCTCGACGGTGACCACCGCCGATTTCTCGACTTCCACCCCTGCGAATCCCCGCTGGTACTCCAGATCGGCGGCAGCGATCCGGACCGGCTCGCCGCGTGCGCCAGGATCGCCGAACAGTGGGGCTATGATGGCGTGAACCTCAACGTCTGCTGTCCGTCCCACCGGGTGCAAAACGGCGAGTTCGGCGCCTGTCTGATGGGAACCCCCGAGCTCGTCGCCCACGGTGTGGAAGCGATGATCGACGCCACCGACCTTCCCGTGTCGGTCAAACACCGGTTTGGCATCGACGACATCGACGCCTACGAAGACGTCCTCCATTTCGTCGACGTCGTCGCCGAGGCGGGCTGCCGTCACTTTGTCGTCCACGCCAGAAAGGCATGGCTCGACGGGCTCAGCCCCACGGAAAATCGCAACATCCCGCCGCTTCGCCACAGCGAGGTCCACCGGCTCAAACAACAGCGCCCCGGGCTGGTTATCGAAACCAACGGCGGAATCGAGACCCTCGACGAGGCCGAAGCCCATCTGGAGCACGTCGACGCCGTGATGATCGGGCGCGCCGCCTACGACAATCCCTTTCTGTTCGCCGATGTGGACCGCCGGTTCTACGGCGACGACACCCCGCCGCCGACACGCCGCGAGATCGTCGACCGGCTCTGCGACTACGCGCAGCCCTGGGTCGAAGAACGGGGGCGGAAGCTAAACCATCTGACCCGCCACTGGCTGCAGCTTTTCGCCGGCCAACCGGGCGCCCGCGCCTGGCGGCACTACCTAAGCGAACACGCCCATCGTCCCGACGCCGGCATCCACACCCTTCGCGACGCCCTCGCCGCCGTCGACGATGTCGCCGCCTCCGTGGCGTAAATCATTGCGGCGCCCCGAGTGACCACCAACCACCAACCACCAACCAATAACCAATAACCACCGAATCACCGAATCTTGTCCCACCGCCCCAGATCACGGGTGATATTCTTCTGATGGGCCTCCACGGTCCCACCGCCGATCTCGAGCAGCTTCGCATCCCGCCACAGCCGCTCCACGTCGTACTCCGACATGTATCCGTATCCACCCAGCACCTGGATCGCCCGGTCCGCCACGTTCTTGGCCATCGTCGAGCAGTACAGTTTTGCCCCGTCCGAATCGATACGATCTCCCTTGCCCTCCGGGCCCAGCCCGGCGGCGACGTTGTAGACGTAGCTTCGGCCCGCCATAAATTCGGCGTAGCTCTCCCCGATGTGGCGCTGAATCTGCCCGTGGGCGCGAAGCGGTTTACCGAAGGATTTTCGCTCTCCGGCATAGGTGTTCATCACCTCCACACAGCGGCGGGCAATCCCCAGGCTCATCGCCGCCAGCGTCACCCGCTCAATCTCGAGATTGCGCATCATACTGCGCACCGCCCCTCCCGGCGTGCCCACCAGATTTTGTTCGGGGATCTTTGCGTCGTCGAACACCAGCTCGGCGGTGGTGGATGCGCGCATCCCCAGCTTTCCGTGCAGCTTCTGACCCAGTTCAAATCCCTCCGTGCCCTTCTCGACGACAAACAGCGAGATGTCATCGCCTTTGCGGTCCTCCTTTTTGGCATACACCAAAAACAGGTCTCCCAGCTCGTCGTCGCTGACCGCTCCGTTGGTGATCCACATCTTCCGGCCGTTGAGCACGTAATGATCGCCCTTCTTTTCGGCGACCGTCGACATCGCCAGCGCGTCCGTTCCCGCCGACGGCTCGCTCATGCACATCCCCCCGACCAGCTCTCCCGAACAGCTCCCCGGCAGAAATCTGCTGCGCTGATCGTCATTGCCGTTGACCGCAAGATTGTTCACGAACAGCATCGAATGGGCCAGATAGGCCAGGCAAAACCCCGGGTCCACCGCCGACAGCTCTTCGTGCACAATCACCGCCGCCACCGCGTCCATGCCCGACCCGCCGTACTCCGGGGGCGCCGTCACCCCCAGAAGCCCCAGCTCGCCGAGCTTCTCAAACAACTCCCGATTAAACTGTTCCCTGTGGTCATACTCTTCGGCCTGAGGCTGAAGCTCATCCTCGGCGAAGGAGCGCACCATCTGACGAAGCACCTCGTGTTGTTCGGTGGGATTGAACAGGTCCGTCATACTTGGTCTCCGGTCAAAGTCATATCGTCGGTTCGTGGCGGCGCGAGTCTAACAACGCCCGGCCACGCAGGCTACCGGCAATCCCGACCCTCAACACCCAACACCCAACACCCAACACCCAACACCGACCACCGACCACCGACCACCCACCACCCAACACCGACCACCGACCACCCAACACCGACCACCTAACCCCCACCACCCCTTA
>SKMT01000593.1 GCA_007120915.1 Myxococcales bacterium
CCTTAAGCGTGGTGGTATCGCCGCTTTCGCGCCCGGCAGCAATGTCGGCGAGAAGCCGGCGCATAATCTTGCCACTTCGAGTCTTCGGCAGCTCGTCGGTGAACTTGATGTCCGCCGGCTTGGCGATGGCGCCGATTTCGTCGGCGACGTGATCGCGAAGTTCATCGACCAACTCCACGGAGCCCTCACCGCTTTCGAGGGTGACAAAGGCGACGATGGCCTGGCCTTTGATCTCGTCGGGCCGCGGCACCACAGCCGCCTCGGCAACTTTGCGGTGGCTCACCAGCGCCGACTCGATCTCCATGGTCCCCAGCCGGTGGCCCGACACGTTGATGACATCGTCGATGCGGCCCATGATCCAGAAGTAGCCGTCGGAGTCGCGCTTGGCGCCGTCGCCGGCAAAGTAGGTATCTTCGTACTTACCGAAGTAGGTGTCTTTGAACCGCTGTTCGTCGCCGTAGACGGTGCGAAGCATGCTGGGCCAGGGGTCTTGGACCACCAGATAGCCGCCTTCGTCGGCGCCGACTTCGTTGCCCGCTTTGTCGACGATGGTGGCGTTGATGCCGGGAAGCGGTTGTGTGGCGCTTCCGGGCCGGGTTTCGGTGGCGCCGGGAAGCGGTGAGATCATGATCCCACCGGTTTCGGTCTGCCACCAGGTGTCGACGATGGGGCATTCCCCGTCGCCGACGACATCGCGGTACCACATCCAGGCTTTGGGGTTGATCGGCTCGCCCACCGTCCCGAGCAGCCGCAGGCTCGACAGGTCGTGTTTTTCGACCCATTCCTTGCCCCATTTCATAAAGGCCCGGATCGCCGTGGGGGCGGTGTAGAAGATGTTGGCCTGATGGCGCTCGATGATGTCCCAGAACCGGTCCGGTTGCGGGTAGTTCGGGGCTCCTTCGTACATCAGCGACGTCGCACCGTTCTGGAGGATGCCGTACACGATGTAGCTGTGCCCGGTGATCCAGCCGATGTCGGCGCTGCAAAAGTAGGTGTCCTCGTCTTTGAGATCGAAGACCCATTTGGAGGTCAGCTTCGTCCACAGCGCGTAGCCCGCGGTGGCGTGGACCACGCCCTTGGGCGCGCCGGTGGTCCCGGAGGTATACAGAATGAACAGCGGGTGTTCGGAGTCGAACGACGGGGGTTCGTGGCGGGTTGATTCCCCGGCGATGACGTCTTCCCACCAGATATCGCGGCCCTGATACCAGTTCACCGCGTTGTGGGTGCGCTGGTGGACCACCACTTTCTCGACCGACGAGCAGCCGTCGGCCATCGCCTCGTCGACCTTGTCCTTGAGAGGCAGCACCTCGCCGCGGCGATAGCCGCCGTCGGCGGTGAGGATCACCTTCGCTTCTGCGTCCTCGACGCGGTCCTGAATCGCCTGGGAGGAGAACCCGCCGAAGATCACGCTGTGGGGCGCACCGATTCTGGCGCAGGCCAACACGGCAATCGCAAGCTCCGGGACCATGGGCATGTAGATCGCCACCCGGTCGCCGGCCTCCACGCCGAGCCGCTCGAGCCCGTTGGCGAACCGGCACACCTCGGCGTGCAGTTGCTGATAGGTCAGCGTTCGCTGGTCACCGGGCTCGCCCTCCCAGATCAGCGCCGCCTTGTTTTTGCGATGTGTATCCAGGTGCTTGTCCAGACACTGCACGCTCATGTTGAGCTTGCCGCCTTCGAACCACTTCGCAAACGGCGGATCCCAGTTGAGCGTGGTATCGAACTCCCGGTCCCACTGAAGCTCTTCACGCGCCAGCTCTTCCCAGAACCCCTCCGGGTCGTTTTGGGCTTTCTGACGCAACTCGGCGAGTTTGTCGGCGTCGACGTTGGCGTTTTCGGCGAAGTCGGCGGGCGGGGCGAACTGGCGGTCTTCTTTGAGTACAGTTTCGATGTCGGACATGTCACATTCCTCGGGTTGAGGGACGTCCCGGCCCCGGGGCGGGGCGGGATCGGTGATTTTCGACTCTTCTACGGCGCAGCAGACAAATAACGAGTTTTGGGGATTTTGGCCAGTCGGGAAGCTTCTACCACTGGCTACGCCAGTTTGCCTTTCGCCGCCATCGGATCTACAATTGGAGAAGATAGACTCCGACGGGAATGCAGAAGCCGCTGCCGTTGTTCTCCCACTGTGGACGGGACGATGAAGAGCGATGGGACGATGACCTACGAAGAGTTCGAGTGGCATATTTTGCGGTTGGTGTATGAGGAAGGGCTCGAGAAGCTCCGCCCTTCGTATCTGGCCTATGCACTCGGGCTTCCCCACGACCAGGTCACCGAATTTCTGGAGGAAGCCGCCGCCGGCGGCGTGGTGGACATGCGGGTGGTCGACGAGGGGCGCATCGAGTATTCGATCCCCGGGCTGGACCGAGGCGAAGAGCTTCCGGCGCCGATCTGGAAAGACATCGAAGAGCAGTTCGATCTGCAGCGGCCCGAAAACGCCCGGGAGCCCTCGCCGGCTCCCACCGATCACCTGCCGGCGACCCGCCCCGGCGCTGAGCCGCCGCAGGATGCGCCGCCACCGGCCGAAGCGGTCGCCCATGTACTGGAAAACAGAAGCGATGACGACACGCCGGTGACGAACCCCGGCGCAACCAGCGGTGACGGCTATGCGCTGACACGGCGCGAACAACAGCCCGACGACTCCGCAGACTACGACCGCCTCGCCGTCGCCCAGCACCCTCAGCTTCCGTCGTCAATTAGACGCCACATCGAAGCCCGCTACTCGGCGACCGACGGGGCGATGATCCCCTTTGAGGACAGCTCCCCCATCGTCAGCACCGACGCCTCGGTCGACGACCCGACCCAACGGACCATGTCGGCGCTGGACGACGCCAATTTTCCGTTTCGCATCGAAGCCTGCGATGACACCTACTGCGATCCGACACAGACGGTGTTCATGCGCCAGATTCGGGTCCATGGCGTCGAGTCCGAAGAGCAGCTTCGCTACCATGTCCAGAGGCTGTTCGAGTCCTTCGGCTATCGCACCGTCCAGGCCGAAGACGACCGGGTGCGCTTT
The DNA here is from genome assembly GCA_007120915.1 of Myxococcales bacterium. GTDB lineage: Bacteria > Myxococcota_A > Bradymonadia > Bradymonadales > Bradymonadaceae > SLJM01. The sequence continues at coordinate 3,017 of SKMT01000593.1, forward strand.
GAGCGCGGCTCCGTGACCTTCATTCTGGCACTGGTGCCGCTGTTCGTGCTGGTGCTTCCGTTGTTCGTGTACCTCTTTTTGTACTGCATGGGCCGGTCGACCATCCATCAGGAGCCGGTGGAGCTGGATGTTCAGTTCCGCCGCGACATCGAGGATGGAGAGCCGGTCTACGAAATCGACCTGACCTTCATCGGGTTGCATGGCGTCGTCCTCGGCGCCGCTGATCAGCGCGTTCTCAATCAGGAGATCGACACGCTGCGCGACGAACTGCGCTGGTCGTTGAGTCCAGGCTAAATTGATAGTTGCTCATTTTTTGTCCACCGAACGCGGGCCCCCGCCCGCTTCGGGCCCGACCAACCGGCCGGCGCCGCGGGTCAGTCCCCGCCGCCGGCCAACGGGTTTCGCCACCACGCTGACCTTTGCCACGGAAACTACGAGCCATGACCGAACTTTACGACTTTTCCGTCGACTCGATGATCGAGCCCATCGAACGGCTCTTCGAGCGGGAATTTCCCACCGACTACGGTATCTTCGTCCCCCACGCAAAACTTGCGGAGGGTCACGAAGGACTGACCTCCCCGGATCTGCTGTACGTCGCCGGAAGCTCCAAGAACCTGCACGCCATCAAACTGTTCAACACCTACGACAAGTGCGTCTTCAACGTTCAGGAAGGCATCCACTCCATGAGCCAGGCCCAGGGCAATTACCTGTGGATCGGGCTGCCGCTGGATGAGTTTCGCGAGGGCGAAGCCGAATACAGCGAAATTCTCGCCGAGACCTGCGATGACCGCGGCGTCGGGATTTTGACGGTTCAGCCCCGTGGGCGAGGACTCTCCGCGAAGATCATCTCCCGGCCCATCAAAGACGACGGTGACTTTGTGGACTGCTACGACGGGCTTCGCGAGGAGTGGCGCCAGGTCAAAGACCGCAACATGGCGATGGATGGCTACGAGATCGTCGATTACTACAGCGGGTAAGGGCCCTCGATGAGTACCGGCGAAGCAGGTGATTACAGTCCGCACTTGCGCTTTATGCGCGAGCTGCGCTCCCTGCTTCGCGCCCCCTATGCCCTGGTGCACATCGAAACCCACGAGGAGGCCCGGGCCGTCGACCTGATCAAGCGTCTGGCCGCCCGGGATGACCGCCCCGTCTGGGAGTGGTCGATCACCCG
>SKMT01000622.1 GCA_007120915.1 Myxococcales bacterium
GGCGCGGGCGGGGTCTTCGGCGAAGTGCAGCGCCAGCCCGTCGAGCAGCTCGCGACCCTGTTCGTCGTCCTGAAACTCCCACATCAGTTGGTTGAACGAGAAGAATCCGCGGGAGCTGTAGAAGTCGGCAAACCCGTCCGGGATATCTTCGGTAAGCCAGGGCTCAAGCTCGCCGCGATCGTTCATCTCAGCGGCGCGTGCGCCGGTGTGTTCGAGCAGATCGGCCAGAAGAAAGAGCACCAGGTCGTCGTCGAACTCAAAGTGGTCGTCGTCGACTTGTGTGGGGGAGAGAGTAACATCGAGCATCCGCTCGCCGAGACTGGAGAGCTGATCGTACAGTTCTTCGTCGTCTTCGTGGCGATCGAGCCATGTTTGAAGGCGGTGAAATACGATCTGGATGCGCGAGGGGTTGTCCAACTGACGGCCGTCGGCCAATTCGATGGAGGTTGGCTCAGAGCGGGCCTGAAAGCCGTCGTCATCGCGGATCAATTCGTAGAGCAGTTGGCGGATTCGTTCATCGGCGTCGACGCCGTCGTCGTCGGTCAACCCGTCGGTGGAGACGGCCAGGGCTCGGAGGGCCTCAAAGATCTGGCCGTCGTCGAAAATATCGTGCAGGACAGCTTCGACGCTGGCGAGGTTGGACGCCTTCATCGGAGAGGGGTTTCCGTCGGCGTCGACGTACAGGTCGTCATAGGCGGAGTAGTGATCGTGGACGATGACGAATAGTTCGGCGAGAAGATCTTCGCGGTCGTGTCGGGCGAAGGCGACGGCCAGGGGCTGGATGGTGTCGATCAGCCCGCTTGCTTCGGCGGCAAACAACCCGTCGGCGTGGTGGTCGGCCATCACAAACCCGTCCTTGCAGCGGGGGTCGCGAATGCCGATATGGACGTCGTCGTCATCGTCGAAGTCAGTTTCGATGTTCGGCTGGTTGAACAGCCGTGTGATCTGATCGGGGGTGGGCTCGGTGTCGAGGCGAAAGCCGAACATCTCGCTTGCCGACGACAGAATTGCAGCCACTGATTCGTCACTGCTGTCGCCCATCATCGACTGCAGCAGCGAGCCCAGGTCGCTGTCTTCGAACTGTGGGGAGATGAAGTCTTCGAGGTGAAGTTTGCCAGCGACGGTGCGCAAAAATGCCTCGGCGGCGCCGGGCAACTCGATGATCGGGGGAAGATCCTCGGGGTCGAGTCCCAGCCAGGGCTCTTCGAGTTCCTCGATCTCCAGCTTGTATTCGACGCCTGCGGTGTCGCGCAACAGGTGGAACAGCCGCTGGAGCACGCTGCGGTTGTCTTTGGACTCCGGTTCGTCGAACTGCATTTCGTCTGAGAACAGCTCGTCGAGGGGGCAGTCGCGGATGCACTCCATGCGTTCAACGGTGCCGATGTCGTGTTCGTCGTCGCAGTCGTAGAAGCACTGGTCGTAGTCGCCTTCGTCACCTTCGCCGGCGTCTTCGCGGTGTTCGATGGGCACGACCTGTTGGTCGCGGTAGCTGACGAGGGTGGTCATCGCCTCGCCGGTGTGTTCGACGACGGGATCGCGAAGCGCCTCCATGACGTCGGCCCACAGCTCGGGGTCTTCGGCGATTTCGCGCAACACTTCCAGAGCGTCGTCCAACAGGGTTTGATTGTCGTAGATATCGGCGTCGGGATAGTCGGTCAGCTCCCCGGCGACGTCGCCGAAGGCATAGGAGACGAAGGCGAGATCGTCGGCGCTGCTGCGCAGATAGCGCGCCGTCAGCTCCAGCGACTGGGGAAGCCCATCGTAGTACAGCGCGGTCACCAGGGCATCGATGATGTCGACGAGGGGATGGTCGTCGGCGTAGCCCTGAAAGACGCCGCGGTCATCCTCGTGGGCTTCGGTGGGACCGAAGACATCGCGGTGAAATTTGAAGATGTCGTGGAAGATCCCCTCGTCGACCAGGTCTGCCCACAGTTGAATCAGGTAGGGCCCGGGGGTGTTGCTGATGTCGACGTAGGCGAAGGCGGGGCGGTCAGGGCCGCGGTTGACATGCCCGAAAGGGTCGCGGTGCAGATCGGGATGATCGATGTCGTCGAGCCCCATCGGTGAAAGGTGCAGATGAGTGCCGTCGTCGAGAATAAACCGACCGTCGTCGTCGATGTCGGCAAATCCGTCGCCTTGTTCATCGACGAAGGGCGGGGGCACTTCGCCGTCGTCGAGCCGCACTTTGGGCACACCGCGGTCGTCGAACAGGGCAACCCGGTGGTCGCGGGGGGCGTCGCCGATGCGATAGCGGTTGTTGGGGCTGAAGAAGACGTCGCGGATGGTGGTGGCCATCCTGTCGGTGCCGTCGTCGGGGGGAGATCCGTCGATGACATCGGCCAGGTACCGAAGCAGCTCCGCGTAGTTGGCCGGCCCGCCTATGTCACCGTGTTCGTCGAAGCCGTCCTGGTTTTGCAGCTTTGCGCCCAGATGGCCCAGCAACTCCAACAGCTCGTCGTAGTCGGCGGCGGCACCGACGGCGGCGCCTCGGTGTTGGGGGGCGATAAAGTCTGAGCTGGCATAGGGGGGGCGGTCTCCCAGGCTTTCGAGCAGCTCGTCGTTGTGGGATGCGTCGTCGAGTAGAATTCCGAGTCGACGGGTGGTCGCCGGAACGTACTTATCTTCGATAAACCAGACGGCGGACTTAAAGAACTGGTCGAGTTCGTGGACGTGGCCGGGAGGGACGGTGTTGTCGACGGCGTTGATAAACCGCTGTTCGTTGTCTTCGAGCAACGCTGTTCGCTCTTCGGTGTCGGTAGGCGACCGTTCGGTATCCTTGACCCAGATGCGGTGTAATTCCTCGCCCAGGGTGCCCCGTTCGTAGTCAGGGCGGTTCAGGTCGTATTCTTTGATACAGCTTGTAATGACGGCGGTACACCCGGCCAGCGCGAAGACGCCGAGTGTGGTGACCAGTCGGGAGGCGCGAAACGGAAGGGCCATCGTGGTGTCGCGGGTCGGGGGTACATGCTGGAAACGGACGGGGGAATGGTAGCAAAAAGGGCGGGACAGCCCAATGGGGTCGTAGTGTCGCAGTAGCGTTGACCGTTTGTTTTCGGCTCTGATAACCTCGCGGCGGCTTCGACGAATATGGTATGCCATCTTTCACTTCTAGCAGCAGGTTAGCACCATGCCCGACAACCGGGGATTTCGCCGTTCCCTCTTCGTGCTCGGCATTTTTTGTCTTCTGGCCGTTGGTTGTGAGGACGATCCGGAGATTGTCTCCGATGGTCCCGCCACGGTAGGGGAGGTGCAGTTCGAAGTGCAGAACTACGAGCTGCGCTATCTGGAGTTGACCGACGACGACGGTCAGACCATCGAGTACCCCGATCCGGTACTGGCGGTGTACGTGGAGGTGACGAACGTCGGAGAGGACGAAGTGGTCTATGAACCGCAGCACGATGCGCGAGAGCTGACCGAGGCGCGTCACTTCATGCTGTACGAGGCGCTCGATCAGACCGAAGAGATTGACTGGGAGACCTTTTCGCCCACGGCAATTCCGGGGGTGGAGCTGCAGGAAGGCCACTGGGAGCCGCAGCTACAGGATTCGCAGACACTGGGCGCGGACGAGAGCATCGAAGACGTGCTTCTGTTCGAGCCGCCGGAGCGAGACGACATGGAGCTGATGCTCAGCGCGCCGCCGACGGCACACCGCGGGGACGTACCGGCGTTCATTCAGTTCGACTACAGCCGTCCCGAGCCCGAGGGCCGCTCGGTCTATCAGGTCGGTGACGTCATCGAGTTCAACGGGGTGAGCTTCCAGGTCACTGAGATCGTGCAGGACTACCTGGAGTTGGAGGACGACGGAGAAGAGGGATTCAGCGACGAGCCTCTCTTGATGATCCGCTACACCATCGAAAACGAGTCGGACGACACCATCGAGTACGACGCACGCCACGATGAAGTCGCCCGCGACGAGGGGCCGATTATCCAGGCAGGAGAAGCCGACTTTGCCCGGGTGCGCTTCCCGGGCTCGCTGGAGCCGGTGGGCCAGAAGGGGAGCGTCGAGATCGAGCCCGGTGAGTCCGTGGAGGATTTTGCCACATTCGATCGGCCCACCTCCGCGGTGGATGCGGCGACGTTCGTGCTGCCCGCCGATTACTTCGGGCAGTCAGGCACGGTGCGGGTGACCTTCTCGTATACGCCGGAGGACGTGGAAGAGCCGGAGGAGCTGCAATAAGGCGCTA
>SKMT01000565.1 GCA_007120915.1 Myxococcales bacterium
CAAGAAACTCGAGAAGGAGGGCGAAGAGCCGAAGTGGCGGCTGTCCAGGCCGGAAGTAGGCGTGTTCGAAAGCGCCGGCATCGAACAGCCGCGCAAGCACGTGCGTGAGCTGCGGGTGCCCGAAGCGGCGCTGGACAACTTTGAGGTTGGCCAGGAGCTGAGCGCGGAGCTGTTCGAGCTGGGAGACTGGGTGGACGTGACCGGAATCAGCAAAGGTCGCGGGTTTTCGGGCGTGATGAAGCGCCACAACTTCTCCGGGTTCGGCGCCACCCACGGCACCAGCGAGGTATATCGCCACGGTGGTTCCATCGGCATGAGCGCCGATCCGGCGCGGGTGCTCAAGAACATGCGGATGCCCGGCCAGTACGGCAATGAGAAGGTCACCATCCAGAACCTGCAGATCGCGGGGCTGATGGAGGAAGACGACGCCATTCTGATCAAGGGTGGGGTCCCCGGGCCCAACGGCGGGATCGTGGTGGTGCGCGCAGCCGTCAAGAAGACCCACGTGGCGTAACCGCCAACAGGTCATCGCTTGATTGATTACGCAGAACCCCGGAGCATGCAGACGATGCATGTTCCGGGGTTTTGGCGTTGTGGGCGAAGGATGAGGAGGATGTGATGGGTGTTCGGGTTGCAAATCGCGTTATCGCCGGTGTGCTGGCGTTGTCGTTGTTGATGCTAATGCCTGTCGGCGAGGCTGAGGCGCGCTATCCGGGGGGCATGGGCATCGGGGTGGGCACGGCGACGAAAGCATCGGGGCTGTCGCTGAAGTTTCCGGCGGGGCCGTCTGCGTTCCAGGTTACCGCCGGCTGCCGTTCCAGCAGTTGCAGCGGGGTGGCAGCAGCCTTTGATTTCCTGGCGAGTATGCCGCCGCTTGTCACCGGTGAGCCTGTGCAACTGGCCTGGAATCTGGGAGGAGGCGTCGCCGTGGGCGTCGGCGACGATCACCTGGGGTTGGCCGGGGCGTTTGTGATGGGGTTGGAGGTCGCATTTCAACCGGTTCCTCTGGAGTTGGTGTTTGAATGGCGGCCGAACCTACGGGTGATTCCCGACATCAGTGGTCCGTCGTTTTCGAGCTTCGGGGGCCATTTTCGGATCTATTTCTGAGGTCGTGGGCTCGCGATTTCGACCACCTACCACCCACCACCCACCACCGTGATTCACCGACCTACGGGCGGTGATCACACACACCAGTTTGACAATGATCTAAGGAGGGAAGTAGCCTTCGCTTTCGTGACGTCACACACCTCTTGGCGCGCGCGGGACCGCAAAATAGTCGCGCTGCGCCGTTTGTAGCCAGCAACTGCCCGCCATTCATGTCCTCACAGAAACTTCGAAAATACCTGGCGTACTACCGGAAGACGCTCAACGAGGACCCGGAGAACATCGAGGCCCGACTGCGTCTGGCGGCGCTGTTTCGGGAGATGGGACGGTCGAACTACGCGATCGAGGAGTACGGAACGGCGGCGAAACTCTTGGCCAGCGACGGGTTGCCCCTGGAGGCAATCGCCGCCTGCAAGGCGATTCTGGAGTTGGATCCCTCGCACCAGGACACCCAGTTGTTTCTCGCCCGGTTGTACGCCGAAGTGCCGGAGGCGACGGGGGATTCGGTGCGTGTGGCCCGGCCCATTGATCCCGTTGATGGGGAACTGGGTGCGGAGGGGTCGGATACGGTGCAGGAGAGCGATGACACCGACGGCAGTGCCACCATCACACTGGCAACGCCCAAAGAAGAAGAGGGGAAACCACAGCCCCAGGACCAGCCCCCGGAGCCGATTGCGATCGGTGAGGAGGACGGCGACGACGAGATCACCCAGGTGGAGCGGCCCACCGGGGTGGGGCCGGCGCCGAAAGCTATCGACCAGCAGCTCCCGGAGACCACGGCGGTACAGCCGTCGTACGAACAGGCGAAGCTGCGCACCGAAATCGCCGGTGACGATCTGCGCGAGACGACCGAATGGCAGGGGGACGAACGCGAGACCGCAGAGTTTGATGAGCGGGACCGCGAGACCATCGAGCTTGGGGTGTTCGATATGGATGAGCTGGGGCTGGACGAAGCCAGCACCGGCCGGTGGGAGGATCTGGATGCGCTCGACGAGTTCGAGGAGCCGGACACCACCGAAATTCTCACAGACGACGAACCACAGCCCCCGAAGACGGCTCAACGCCAGTTTCGTATCTCGTCGCTGCCGGAGATCCCGCTGTTCAGCCAATTGCCTCGCCAGGTGTTCGTGGAGGTGCTGGACGCGATGGAGCTGCAGCGGTTTGTGGCAGCCACCGAAATCGTGCGTCCCGACGATCCGGCAAGTTGCCTGTACATCATCGTGGAGGGAGCGGTGCGGGTGGAAAAAGATCTGCTCAACGGTCGCACCGTCCACCTTGCGAAGATGGGCGAGGGCCAGGTCTTCGGTGAGTTTCGCCTGCTGACCGGCCAGGGCGGAAGCGCCCGGGTGGTCGCGGACAACCGGGTGACCGTGCTGGCGGTCAAAGACGAAGTGATTTTCCGGCTCGGCGACGAATACCCCCGGCTGTGGGAGGTGCTGTGGGACTTCTACTATCAGCGGATGCTCAACCACTGCCTGGCGTCGAGTACATTGTTCCGAAGTCTCACGCCGCAGGAGAGGGAGTTGGTCGCCGAGCATTTTGAGCGGCGAGAGCTGAAGTCGGAGTCGGTGTTGTTTAAGCGGGGAGATACCGTCGACGCCACCGGTGTTTTGGTCAAGGGCACGGTCGTTGTGGAGGTGCCGCACAGCGAAGGCGAAGGTGAGGGGGGGAAGGTCATCGACACCCTGTCCGAAGGGGCATTCGTGGGGGTGAGTCCCTGTGCCCGGGAGATGCGGGCGACGGCGACGGTGCGCGCTCAGACTGACGTGGTGTTCTATCGGATGGAGGGAGAGATCTTCCGGGAGTTGCTGTACGGGCTGCCGGAGGTCGCCGAGGCGGTGCGCCAGTTGGTGGATGCGCGTCTGGCGCGGACACCAGATTTACCGGGAACGATGGCGACATCGGAGAGGGTGTAGCAGTATGAGCGCGTCGAAACTGCTGTGGAACCTGTTTCGCCTGGCAATGGCCGTCAGCCTGCTGGGGTTGTTGATCGCCGGTGGGATGTTTCTGTTTCGGGGCCAGACGCAGGCCGCGGCGGCGGTGGCCGGTGTGATGGGAATGTTGTTCTTTTCGATCAACGTCAGCAATTTCTGGCAGTATCGCTGGGACGAATCCGAGGGGGGAGCGAAGGCGGTGGTGGTTGCTCCTGTATTGTTGTCGGGGGTGGCCGTGGTGTTGGCCTGGCTTGCGTCGGCACCGGTGTCGTTTGCGGCGCTGGGGGTGGTGGTGGTGTTCTGGTTTCTGGTCACCCGCCGTCGGCCGGATCTGAAGTTTTCCCGGGTGCCGGTGCGGCTGCTGGTCGATGAAAAAGGGGTAAAGCTGAAGTACGCCAACGTCCAGCTCGACTCGGTGAACTGGGAGGAAGTCACACGAGTTGCTGCCAGCGCCGAAGCGCCGGGACCGATCAAGGATGACCTGTACTTTTTTCTGCACAACGAAGACGGCGACGGTTGTGTGATCCCGAACCGCTATGCCCGTGAGGTGCTCCAGCGGCTGCGGCGTCTCGATGGATTCGATAACGAGGGGATCGTCGAAGCGGCGCTGTCCGGCGGAGACCAGCCGCGCCTGTTATGGCAGGGAGAGCCCGGGGATGCATCCGTCTGTGCCCGAGCCGAGTCGGGCTGAACACCCGTCGGATTAGACGGCCCGTGCATTCGGTTCGAGCTGGGGACGGGAGCGCGCCTCATCGGTTTTTTCACCGCTGAAGAACATCACGGCGCCGTGGGTCTCGAAGTGTACCTGCTCAAAATCGCTGGAGCGCATCTCCTGGAGCAGAAACTCAGGGCTTCGCAGCATGGGGTAGATCCCGTAGCGCTCGTAGCGCTCCAGGAAGGCGTCGGCCACATCGGTCTGGGCCCGAACCAGGGCGGACCCGGAGAAAAACCCGTCATCTTCCAGACACCGATAAAACTCGCGGAGTGTGGCGGCGCGGTCGGAAAACCCGTGGAGGCCATTGAGGCTCTGCAGGCTACGGACCGCGCCACTTTTCAGCGGAAGGTGGTCGCAGTCGGCGCGGATCAGTTGGACGTCCACGGGCAGGTTTTCGAACCGTTTTTGAGCTTTGAGCAACATGTTCCAGGATTTGTCGACGCCGATGATTATTGCGTCATGATCATCGGTGACCACCGGGGCGAGCGCCAGGCCGGTGCCAACGGGAGCTTCCAGGTACACGCCGGAGCGGGCGCGGCCGAGCGCCCGGTTTTCGTGGTCGATGTAGCGCAGCGGGCTGCAGCGCCAGATCGCCATGCTCATCAATGGCGCGACGAAGTCGTAGACCCCGGCGATGACGTTGGCCAGCGTCTCGGTGCGGTAGCTGGCGGGGTGAGGCTGTCGATCCGGAGCGACCATATCCGGGATGCCTTCGACGATGGGGTAGTGATGGCCACAATCCTGGCAGACCAGATCGGGGCGGCGCCCACTTCCCAGTGTCACCGGAGTGTCGGCACAGGAGGGACAGCACAATTTGTCGAGTACTTCGGGTTGTATCATCGGAGCTTCCCGGCTGAATCAACTCGTCGAATGGGGGCCAAATGTAGGAACAGAGGCGCGGAAAGTCGAGAGGAGGAGGTTACGTTTCGCGCCGTGCAGCATAAGCACCCCTGAAATTGTTAGTTTCTTCAATAGCCGGCGTAACGGTAGACCTCGACGTTCAGACACCCGAAAAGTCCAGCCCTGGGAGACTCAGATGCAACGCTACTGGAAAATGTACATTCATCTCGTATGGGGCACCGCGAATCGAAGTCATGTGATTTCCGGAAAGCCCGAAGTGGTGCTGCATCGAACAATGCGCCAGAAGGCGAGGGAACTTCAATTGGTGCCGGTCTGTGTCAACTCTGCGTGGAATCACACCCACTTGTTACTGAGCTGGAACCCGGAACTTTCCCCGGATGAGGTGGTTGATGACCTGAAGAACAGCAGCAAAACGGCATGGGAAAACCATCGAGATAAGACTGGAACGGAGGTTCCCGAGCTTGACTGGCAGGAAGGTTATGCCGGCTTTACTGTTTCGCCGGGACAGGTTTCTTCGATTCAAGGCTATATTGCCCATCAGAAAGAGCACCACCGCAATGATCAGACGCTAGACCACTTTGAGACGTGGTTGAGCGTGAACTGACGAGGGGGGCGACGGTCGAGGTAGCGCGGATCTCCGTCTATTAAAGGAACTAACAATTTCAGGGGTGTTTCTCCGAGGCGGCGGGAAGCGTTACGGAGGGCGGGGTAGCGTGAAGGACGACGGTGGTGAACCCCGGAATGGTCGGCGGGGTATAGGGACGACGGTGTGAACCCCGGAATGGTCGGCGGGGGGTAGGGACGGCGGTGGTCAAACCCGAAATGGTCGTGGAAATAGTTGCCATCGCGCCCAGAAACGCTACGGTTGGCGGGGCAACAACGGCTAACGCAACAGAGAGATGGAAAAGCGATGACGACAATCACGAACTGGAGCCGGCGATTCTGTGTGGGGCTGGTTGCGGCGGTGGCGCTGCTGGCATTGAGCTCGCCGGCGTTCGCTCAGGATGCGGATGTGGCGGTGCTGGTCACGGAGGTGGTGCATCCGGACGGGGACGACGAACAGATCCGCTTCTGGTGGAGCGATGCCGATCAACCGCAGTGGACGGACTCCGACAATGCGGTGTTTCGCGGGCTTGACCGGGTGGGGGTCCGACCGCTTCAGCCTGAACGGGTCGACATCAGCCGCATCTACCGGCGCCCCGGTCTTTCTGCCGAGAATGCCGCGCAACTGGGCAGGCTGCTGGGGGTAGACCAGGTGTTGGTGGGCACGCTGGAGTATCGACCGGTGGGCCCGGTGGCGCCGCTGGGGCTGATGGGGGTCGAGGCGCACGCGGAGGTGACGCTGGTGCCCGCGGGCAATTCGGAGGCGGTGGCCCTCGATAAGTTCGAAGTCACGCGCCAGGTGTTCGGAGACGGTGCCGACGAGCTTCTCGATGAGGCGCGCGCCGACGCCGGGGAGGCGCTCGGAGAGATGATGGGCCAGAGCTTCCGGCGCGCCACCGGGCAGGTCGGATTGGACACGGAGGAGACGCTTCTGGCGTTTCGGGATGTGGAACACTCCGCGTACCTCAATAAGATTCGTGAACGGCTCGAAGAGCTCGAGGAGGTCGACCGGGTGGTCAAGCGCTGGGCCGCTGAGGGAGTGATCGCAGTGGAGGTTCAGCCCGGTGAGGATGGCGTCGACGATGAGGTGGCCGATTATGCCCGGCGGGTGCTTGAGAACCACGACTTCGAACAGTTCGATGTGGTGGGTGTGCCCGCCGCAGAAGGGCTCGATGGGGTCCACGAGCTGTGGCTGGAGACCGGTGAGGGGCGGATGTGAGCGAGGGGAGTCCCGAAACGGAGGGGACATCCGATGAGCCTCCGGTGTTGGGGCCGGGCCAGCAGTGGGAACGCTACGAGCGGTATCCCTATCTGCTGGCGAAGGTGGTGTTTTTCGCCATTCTCATCGCTGCGGTGGGCTGGGTGCTGGTGGAGTTGAGCACCATCGTATTTCCAATCTTCATGTCACTGCTGCTGGCGTATCTGTTGAATCCGGCGGTGGGAACTCTTCAGCGCAAGGGAGTGCCCAGGTCCGGCGCAGTGGCGCTGGTGCTGACGGGGCTGTTGGCGTTTCTGGTGTTGTTTGCCTGGGTGCTGTACCCGACGATGGCCGAGCAGGTGCGCAGGATTGGAGAGCGGGCCCCGCAGGCGTGGGCGTTTCTGGAGCGGGAGTTTTTCCCCTGGCTGGCGGCGACCTTCGGCATCGAGTTGCCGGCGACGCTGGAGGAAGCACTGGAGCAGTACAGCGAGGAGATCCGGGATGCGCTGCCGGTGGTCGCCGAGCGCATCGGGGAGTGGGTTGGCGAGATCGTCACCCACACCCAGGTGGTGCTGGTCAGTCTGTTCAATCTGGTGATGATCCCGATCTTCACGGTGTATTTTCTGCGGGATTTCGAGAGCGGAAAACAGCGGCTAAAGGGGCTGGTTCCCGAATGGCGGCGCACGCTGATTCTGGATCGTCTCAAGAAGATGGACCGTGCCGTCGGCCAGTGGTTTCGCGGTCAGCTTCAGGTGTCGATGATCCTGGCGGTGCTGTACGGCATTGGGCTGGGGTTGGTCTACGGGCTGACCGGCCACAGCGCCCAGTCGGGGGTAGTCATCGGGCTGTTGACCGGATTTTTAAACATTGTTCCCTATCTGGGATTCGCCGTCGGGTCGCTGCTGGCGTATCTGGTCATTTTGATCGAGTGGACGACCTGGTGGGCGTTGCTCGGGGTGACGCTGGCGTTCACGGGCATTCAGCTTGCCGAAAGTTACTATATCACCCCCCGGGTGATGGGACACAAGGTGGGGATGAGTCCGGTGGCGGTGATCATCGTGCTACTTATCGGTGGCAGCGTGGCGGGGATCATGGGCGTGCTGTTGGCGATTCCAGTAGCGGGGGCGATCAAAGTGCTGCTTCCGGACATGATCCGGTGGTACTACGACAGTTCACTGTATACCGGGGTGCCAGAGGTACCCGCCCAGCGCAATCACCGGGAGCCGATGGCGCAGCAGTCGAAGAAGGAGGGCAGCGAGAGGTATCCGGAGGCAAGAATTTATCGCCGCCCCCCTGCATCCGCTCACGATGGGCAAGGGTCCGACCAGACGGACGATGAGCACAGCGACGAATCTACAACATGACACGGGGGCGTGGTTGACACCTTCATGTGGCGTTGAAACGATAGAACTCCGTGAACTGGCATCTTTGTAACCGATGCAGACCAACGCCCTGACTGGACCGTCCACATGAATCAGAAAAAGTGGTCGGGCGACGAAGCTGCCCTCTTTGACGCCCTCCAACAACTGATCGATGAACGCTTCTCGACGCTACCCTCGTCGTCGCTTCAGCAGGTGTTTTCGGCCATCGTCGAACAACACGGCGAAAGCGAAGACGGGGCCGATGAGGAGTCGAGTGGTTGGACGGATCGTATCAGCAGCGATGAGGTGGGGGTGCTCGATTCGAGTGCGGTGATGGTCACCCGCAATTCGGACTCCGAGGTCGAGGCGCATGCGGCGGTGGAAATCGTGGTGCGCAACCCATCGGATGTGCTGGCGCTTCTGGAGCAGATTCTGGAGGTGGGGGCGGTGATGGTTCAGATGGAACCGCCGCCGGATCTGAACGAGCTGATGGAGATGACGCTGACATTTCCGGAGGCCCATCTGACGATCGAATCGTCGGGGCGGGTGGTCAACAACTCGGAGCGCGGCACTGCCATCGAAGTGTCGGGTCTGGGCAGGGAAGACCGGGTGTCGCTGGCAGCGATGCAGGATGAGCTGCGCAGCCGGCAGCCAGATCTGGAACAGAGCGAGGAAGATAGCACTGCGGCGGTAGACGATTCGATTCAGGAACCGAGTGCGGTCCAGCCGGTGTTCCAGGACGACGATCCGCGTCGGTCGTTTGCTCCGATCAACACCACCAGCGGGCGGGTTACAACCGGTTCGAATCGCCACGGCAAGCGGCGGATGGTGACCACCTCCCGGCGCAGCGTGGAGTTGCCCGATCCCGACATGAACGTCGCCACCTCCACACGGCGTGTGACCAAACAGGACGGCAAGTCGACCCGGGAGTTCTTCGGACCGCCTCCTCCCTGGTACGAGGTGCAGGGGGAAGCGGAACGTGTCGAGACGTTGAGCCAAGAGCGAGTGCTCGACATTCTGCTGCAGCTTTCGGAGGACGGGTTTACGGGGCTGCTGATGTTCGATGAACACGGCGAGCGACGGGAGCAGCTTCTGTTTGATTCGGGCTACGTGGTGGAGCGATCGGTGAAGCCTCGACAGACCGACGAGGAGCTGGGGCCGATGCTTCTGGCCGCCGACCACATCACCAAACGCCAGCTTGCAATGGCCGCCGCCCATGCCGATGAACTGGGGTTGGGAGTGGCGCGAAGTCTGATGGACCTGGGGATACTCAATCCCGATCAGTTGCGTCATGCCATCGCCGGGCGGCTGACATTTTTGCTGCGCGAGTTCTGTGACCGCCAGCAGGGCGTGGTGCGCATTTACGAGTCGCATACACTTCCGGCTGGATTTTTGCCCCAGCCGCCGCTGAGGGTACACGTGGCGGTGGAGCGCATCATCTATGACCGGCTGTATCGGCGTCTGGCGCAGTATTCGACCGAAGAGCGTGAAGAGCGGATGCAACCGCACGTGGGCAGCTATCCGGAGATCATCGGTCACCAGCGCGACCGCCTGGAGCGTGCGGTGGGCCAGCCGGAGCAGATGAAATTCGTGGAGCAGACGATTACGGGCAACATCCGGATGCGAGAGGTGATGACCGAAAGCAGCCTGCGCCCACCGGAGACCTTCGCCACCGTCTTTTCGCTCCACCGGATGGGGCTGGTGCGTTTCGACCGTTCGCTACATGAGACGGTGGTCCGTGAGAGACTGCGTGAAAATATCACCGTCAAACACATGAGCGTGCACAAGGCGAGTTACTTCGAGGTGCTCAATGTACACTGGTCGAGCTACTCCGAGGTGATCGAGGAGGCGTACCAGCGGCTCGTCGACCAGTTTGCAATCGAGAACATGCCCGACGACCTGGCCCCGGATATCCAGCAGAAGGTCGAAGAGATCAACGAACGACTGGAAGCAGCCTACGCGGCGCTGGCAAAGCGCAAGACGCGCCATGCCTATCGCACCCGGATCATGCCGGAGTACAAACTGGACCACGCCATCCCGCTGTTTCTAAAACAGTGCGAACTGGCGGAGCGGCGCCAGAACTGGGTGGAAGCGCGGGACGCGATCTTGAGAGTGCTTGAAATCGAACCGGATCACGAGGAAGCGAAACGCAAGTTGGATTCGCTCGATGAGCACATCGAGGGGCGAGCGGTGGATCCGGCGGAGACGTTTCCGTAACAGAACTCGTGTGGTTAGCTTCGAGCTTCGGGGGCGGCGATCAAAACCGACAACCAGGAGGCAGAGCATGAAACGGCTGGAGCGGATGCAGCAGTTGGTATTTGAAAATGACTCCAAGATCCTGTTCTGGGTCTTCGACGGCATCGGAGGGCTGCCGCACCCGGAGACGGGGAAAACGGAGTTGGAGACCGCGGATACACCGGGGTTGGACGCGTTTGCGCGCCGTTCCAGTTGCGGAGGGATGGTGCCATTCGGCCCCGGGGTCACTCCCGGAAGCGGGCCGGGGCACCTGTCGTTGTTTGGCTATCCGCTCGAGCAGTTCGATCTGCCCCGCGGGGTACTGGAGGTGCTGGGGGCGGACGGGGCGTATCATCGGGGAGATTGGGTCGGTGAAGTCGAGCCCGGGCCCGGCGATCTGGCGATGCGAGGAAACTTCGCTTCCCTGCAGCGACAGGATGGCGAGATGGTCGTCTCCGACCGGCGGGCCAACCGACTGGCCACCGCCGAAAACAAGCGCATCTGTGAGATGCTCAGCCGTAAACTGCAGGTGGATGGATACACAGTCTACGTGCATCCGGGCAAAGAACACCGGTTTGCGCTTTTGATCCGGGGCCCCGATCTGGCGGGAGGGTTGACCGATTCAGACCCTCAGAAGTCGGGCATTCCTCCCAGGGCCGTGGAGGCAGAACGCCCTCAAGCCCAGCAAGCCGCCCGGGTGTGCAACGAGATCATTGACCGGGCCACTGAACTTCTCGATGAGGAGCCGGAGGCGAACACGGTACTGTTGCGCGGCATCGGCTGTGCCCCGGATATCCCGACGCTCGAAGAGTTGTACGGCATCAAGGCCGCCGCCATTGCCACCTATCCGATGTACCGGGGAATCGCCCGCCTTCTGGGGATGGACATCCTGGATGTGGGCAGCATGAAGCACGAAGACGAGGTCAAAACCCTGGAAGAGCACTTCCAGGACTACGACTTCTTCTACCTGCACATCAAAGAGACCGACAGCGTCGGCCACAAGGGAGCGTTCGACGAGAAAGTGCAGATCTTCGAGTCCGTCGATCCCTTATTTGAACGGGCTCTGGAACTGGACTTCGACGTCGTCGCGCTCACCGGCGACCACTGCACCCCCTGTGTGCTCGGCGACCACTCCTGGCACCCGATTCCGACGGCGCTGTGGTCGAAGACGGTGCTCGACGGCGGGGTTCAGTCCTTTGATGAGCGTCAGGTGCGGCAGGGGACACTGGGGATTATCGAGTCCAGAGACCTGCTGCCGTTGGCGCTGGCGGAGGCGGGGCGGTTCAAAAAGTACGGGGCGTAGAAGGGACCAGGGACCGGGGGAGGACCTTTCCGAGATCGACGTTGTCGCGTAAAGTAGGCATGCACCAGCGCTGAAACTTCAACCGACTGTGACGATCTCGGAGGATCTCATGCACAACTTTACCCGCCGGTGGCCCCGGCGCTTTCTGGCGGTCTGGCTCGTTGTATGTCTTGGGGTAGGCACCCTGGCTGTGACCGGGTGTGACCGCGACGACGAGTCCGCCGCTGACCAACAGGATGAGCTACAACAGGATGAAGCCCCCGTCGAGCAACAGGCCGACGAAGAGCCGGAGGGCGTGGACCTGGAGGCCGCCGAGCAGCGGGCCGACGACAAGTGGAGTGCGCTGTCGCTGGAAGAGCCGGTGGATGCAGACAAACTCCACGGCTTTCAGAGTGCTGCGGCGGTGTACACGTTCGTGCAGTTCCTCGTGATGCTCGCTCCCGCCGGCGACGACGGTGGAGAGGCGGCGCTGACCGGTGATATCGACGAGGAGTTCAGTTGCCCCGAGATGGAAGAACACGATGACGGGACCGTCGAAATCACCGGCGGGTGCACCGATGAGGAAGACCGGGAGTGGACTGGCTCAGCACACATCGAGCCAAAATACGACCGCACCTACGGGCTGACCGGTCCCATGCTGGGCGAAGAAGATAAAAAGGGTGGAGAATTCCAACTGGCCACCGTCACCAGCGATCTGAGCGCCAGCGGCGCCGAACCCTGCGAAAGCGATCCGGACGTCCAGCTTGAAACGAGCATCGAGATTGACGGTGAGGTCACGCTCGATCAGGTCGGCGACGAGGAATATGAGTTTGGCATCGACCTCTGGTTTCACGGCGACGAGGCGGATCACGCCAACTGCGAGATCACCGAGGAGGCGGCGGCATTCATATATCAGGGCGCCGTCACGCTCCAGGAGGTCGATGATGAGGGTCATTCCACCGCCCACACCTGGAATGGCGACGGCGTGATTGTAGATGAGGGCAGTTGGCATCGCGCCGAGACCACAGACCAGGTATTTGATCTAAGTCAGTGCGAGACGACGCCGATGTCCGGGGCCACTACGCTGCATTCGGAGGGCAAGCAGTTGGAATTCCGATACATCGGCGCCGAGCGCTGCGAAATGGAAGCCGAGGCCGAGTGGTATCTTGACGGCGAAAAAATGGGCACCATCGAAAGTGTCTACTGCAGCAACGTGGGGGGCGTATCCGGTTCGGTGGGCGCAGCGTTGTTGCTGTTGTTGGCGGTCGCGAAGCTTCGGCGCGAACAATCTCCACTGATTTCAACTGGCTGAGCTGCGTCGGTGTTTTGGCTGGATGTGTAGGGTTTATCGTTTGAGGTGGTCCGAATGATCGAGAAGTTCAAGCGCCAGGCCCATAAAATCGAAGAGATGACCCCCGACGAGCGGGATCGGTATGCCGATTTCTTGCGCGCCGGGTCGATACTGGTGGTGGTGCTGGGCCACTGGCTGGTGACCTACATGACCGTAGAAGACGGCGAGATCATCGCTGATGTTCTGCTTCAGGTCGTCCCCGAGACCCAGTGGGCGACCTGGGTGGTGCAGGTGATGCCGTTGTTCTTTTTCGTCGGCGGGATGGCCAATGCCATCGGCTGGGAGTCAGCACAGCGCAAAAATGAAAGCTACATCAACTGGCTTCGCAAGCGGGCCAGAAGGCTGTTGTGGCCGGTGGTACCGCTGATTTTGTTCTGGATACCGGTGGTGCTGCTGTTGGACTGGCTTGGCTCGCCGGCCGACATGTTGACACTGATGAACCAGGCGGTGCTGATTCCGCTGTGGTTTCTGGCGGCCTACATGCTGGTGGTGATGATCTCGCCGGTTGCCTATTGGTTGCACCGCAAGTTCGGGCTGGCGGCGCTGGGCGGGTTCGTGGTGATGGCACTGCTCTGTGACATCGGCCACCGAAGCGGGGTGCCCGTGGTGGGGTGGTTGAACTACCTGTGGGTGTGGGGAGCGGTCCATCAGGCAGGGTTTTTCTGGCACGACGACCGGATCCCAGAAGCACCCTGGAAAGGAATCTGCATCGCGGCGGTGGGTTATGCGATTCTGGTGGTGCTGACCCAGTTTTTTGACTACCCGCTGGCGATGGTCGGCACCGGGGAGGCGGCGCCCCAGCCGGGAGACTCCAACAATACCCCGCCGAGTATCGCGCTGCTGGTGTTGGGTGCCGCCCAGATCGGGCTGATTTCGGCGTTTCGGCGCCCCGTGGGCCGGCTGTTGCAAAAGCCGTTGCTGTGGGGAGCGGTGGTGCTTGTGGGAAGCCGGATCATGACGGTGTACATCTGGCATATGACGGCGATGGTCGCCGTGGCCGCAGCGGCCTATCCCACAGGGTTGTGGCCCGACCCGGAGGGAGTGACGGCGGTGTGGTGGCTCACGCGGATTCCCTGGGTGTTACTGCTGACCGTAGCGCTTCTGATTTTGGTGTTTGCCTTCGGGCGGTTTGAGCGCGCCCGTGAAGGTCGGCCGACCACGCTGGAGGGATGGCCGGCAAGACTGAAAGCCTTCGGTGGCGTGGTATTGACCGTCGCCGGGCTGGGCATCCTGATCACCGGGGGGCTCTATGATGCGGAGGGACCAATGGCGGTGCCAGTGGTTCCGCTGGTGATGTTGTTCGTCGGGCTGGTGGGGCTGGGTGTGGTCGGAACCCGGCTGTTCGGCCGGTGGGCCGACACCGACCCGGAACCGCCACCGGAAGATGGCAACATCTGACATTACGCCCAGAAGCGCGCCCGCTATACTCAGCAAGGTCCGATGCTTCGGTACGCAGAATGGATGTCGCCATGATATCGAGAAAACTAAGCGTCATCGCATTGGTTCTGTCAGCAGGGTTGTTGTTGACGGCAACGGCCCAGGCCAGTTGGGATACCATCGCCCCCGGGGTGGAGTACCAGTCGATGACTCAGTCGGGCCCGGTTCAGGTGCGTGCGGCCCGCGTCGACCTGTGTGAAGCGGGGGTGAACGTCCGGGCGACCACGGAGGCGGAAAACCCCGGTACGACCTCGTCATTCGGCTCATCAGTGGGCGCGGAAGTGGCGGTGAATGCCGACTTTTTCGACGGGAGCTTC
>SKMT01000327.1 GCA_007120915.1 Myxococcales bacterium
AAAACGGCTGAAACACCGTCGCATCCGCCACCGCCGTGCCCATCGCCCCCGAAGCTGACACCGCCGTCGCGTCGATCTTCCAGTTCGTGATCGAATCGGCCATCTCCAGATCCACCGTCTTGGCGCCGTCCTCGCCGGTGATCACGATGTCGCTGAATAGCGTCTCCGGGAAGTATTCGCGCACTGCGATCTCTTCGTCGTCTTCGCTTTCCGGGAAGGCACCGCCGCCACCCATCATTTCGAGGCCCCCTCCCTGCGCGACAGCGTCCTCTTGCTCCGCAAAACGATCGACAGCCT
Source organism: Myxococcales bacterium (assembly GCA_007120915.1). Classification (GTDB taxonomy): domain Bacteria; phylum Myxococcota_A; class Bradymonadia; order Bradymonadales; family Bradymonadaceae; genus SLJM01. The sequence continues at coordinate 298 of SKMT01000327.1, forward strand.
CGGCTTCGACCGTCTCGTGGCCCTTCTGATCCGCCAGAATTCCGAACCCGGTGAGTGTTAACGACACGACCAGCGATGCCGAAGCGACCAGCAGCCCCGACGCCACTAGATACCGTCGCTCAACGAGGGCGCGTCCTCCCAGGTACATCAGCGACACCACGAGGACGACGATGGCGACACCGAGTAGAAGTTCACCGCCCGTGCCGAGCCCAGTCCCACCACCAAGAAGTGCCGTCAGAACAAAAAGCCCCACAGCCCCTGCGACAATCCCCCAGAACGACGCTCCATCGTCTCTCGATGCCACTGCACAACTGACGTAAAACCAGGCCAATACGGAAGCCGCCCCCGATACCAGCAGTATCTCTCCGGGTTGAGCATCGGCGGTGAGCCCAAAGATCACTACCCCAATCAACGCAATCGCCACCGTGGCTCCCGCTCCCGTCAACATCGCCCGAAGCCGCCTCGTCATCGGCGTTTTTCCATCGCCATGCAGAGCGATCCATACCGGCACTATCGCAGCCAGCCAGAACAACACCGCCGGCACCACCATCTGCTGCTCTACTGCCGCCATCGCGCCGACCATCAGCCCCACCGCGCCCATGATCGCCGGGCCCAGCGCATCCAACCATCGGTTCTCCTTCAACCACCGGCCCACTGTAGTGGCTAACGCGAAACCGACCCCGGCGTAAACCACGGCAATGCTGTCTCCCCAGGAAGCGGGTGTTTGTTGGATGGAAAACGCGTCCTGCCACAGCAATAAGGTGAGCATAATCGCCACCCAGAATCCCCAGATCGCCGCCAGCCCGGCCAGAAATCGTCGATCGACCCGGTTTCTGGCAATCCAGAGCGAAACCCCGGGGATTGCTACAAACAGCACCAGTGCTACACCGATCATCGCGTTGTCGGACGAGGCAGGTGAGACAGTCAATTCGCGCACGAGATTCTCAGCCCCCACAAACACCAGGAACACCCCGACGGCGACGATCACCATCGCCACCAATCCCACCACCGCTTCATTCGCCTTCTCAAGCGGTTCTCTCGTCCGATCCCGGTGGGCAAACACCCACGCCAGAAAGGCCAGCGGAATCATCAGCAGAAAGAACAACGCGAGCAACGTGTTGCGCTCGGCATGCTTACGCTGAAAGTCGCGAATCGAGTTGATCACACGGCTATCGAGCGCCGTCGTCGGCTCCACATCGGCGTAGGCCATCCCGCAGGTGTATTCGATCTCCTGCGGAGGTTCAGCGCCGGTTTCGACGCCGGTGTACATCCAGGCCGTCGGCTCCAGCAGGTCCCGCTCCACCCCGAAATGCGCGGCCATGAGCTCCTCGCGGTCGTCACCGCCCACGGCAAACACCGCTTCGTCGACCACGTCCAGCCCCACCGACGCTTCCACGGCCTCTCCATCCTCCCGGGTCTGCACCTCGAACTGGACCGACTCGCCGGGTCGAAACTCATCGGCACTCGGCGCCAGCGCCACCTCCAGCGCTTCGGCGTCGCCGACGGGCACCAGCGCCGCCGTGCGCGTCACATTTCCCCCGTCCGTAATCGTCCATGCCCGGATCTCGAGCATTCCCACCATCTCGGGGTCGACGTCGAAGTCGAACGCCCCGTGGTGGTCCTCCAACTCCACCGTCTTCGTGGAGTGGACCCGCCCACCTCCGGCCAGTTCCACGTAGACGTTGCCGTCGGACCTGCTCGCGACCAGCTCGGCAGCTACGGTGTCGCCGACCTCGTATTCAGCCCGCTCCACCACCAATCCCAGATTCCGCAACTCCTCGGAACTGAAGGAGATCTCAGTCTCTGCTTTACGCTCGATCCTATCCGACTCATCGCCGTCGACGGGCTGGCCCGACCGGGCCGACACGTCCCACAACTGGTCGGCCAGCCGCCCCTTCTCATCGGCCTTCACCTGCACGGCCCCAAAGCCGTTTTCATCGGTCTCGACAGTCAGTTCCTCCCCATCCTGCGTTGTGATTTCGACCGTCGCGGCGATGGGCAGCCCCTCCGGAGTTCGCGTGGTGATCCAGACGTCGTTTTTCGTCTCCACCACCAGCTTTCCCCCCGCCGGGATCGCCTCCACGATGATCTGCTGATCGGACACGGTCAGCTCCTCGACCGTCGTCTCCTCGTCGCCGGCGTCGTCGGTGACATCGACCTGCACCGTCGCAAGCCCGAGCTGGTCGTCGTCGGAGGCGGCGACGAAGTAGTCCGGAAGCCGCATCTCGACAACCGCACGACCCTCATCGTCGAGCTGGCCCTCGATGGTCTCGAAAGTCTCCATCTCGCCGACGTAACTGGCTCCTTCGATCTCGAATTGTCCTCCGGCGACGGGCTCACCGAAGAAATACTCCGCCTCGATGTCGACCTCGAACGTCTCTCCCGGCGCGAACGCCTCGCCCCGCGGATCGACGCTTACCTCAAACTGCGGCAGCGTGTACTGCTCGACCTCCACCTCGCGCACCTGCGACGCATCCTCGTATTCGACGCGAATCCGGTAGGTACCCTCCTGGGCGACGTCGGCGACAGGAAACGTCGTCTGGACCATGCCGAACCGATTTGTCTCCAGCTTGCGGTCGTAAAACAGCGTCCCCTCCGGGTCCTCCACCTGCACCGACACTTCGTCCTCCACCGGCTCGGCGCCGAGTTGACGGGCGATCCCTCGGATCTCGATGTCCTGGCCGGGCTGGTAGCGCGGTTTGTCCGTCTGCACCAACACCGAGTACTCGCGAAGCACCCGAAACCGAGTCTGAGGACCGATTTCATCGGACCTGTCGCCGATGTTGGCGCGCACCTGAACGTCTCCCTCCTCCTGTGGCGCCTCCACATCGGCGACGAAGAGCCCCGCCTCGTCGGTGGTCCCCTCGGCGATCGGCGTCTCATCGTCACCGACGTACACCTTCACCGGCTCATCGGCCTTCGGCTCCCCGTCTTCTGCGCCCACCACCACTTGAGCCTGCATCGGCGCCCCAGGCGCGACCTCGTCGGCGATCTGAAGCACGGCATGCACGTCGGCATGCCGGTCGTCCAACGTCCCCACCCACCAGGAGTAGCCCGACCAGGCCAGCAGAATCAGCACCACCGCCACACCGAAAATTTTCGCCCAACTCGATCCGTTCATCACGCCGTCCCTGCTCGATGATCGTTGCCGTGAAGGATTCGCAAGTGTAGACGATGGACGACCCACCGGTCGAGGTAACCTCGCCGACCCAAGACTCACGACCCGAGACACCATGCTCATCGAACACCCCACCATCTACCTGGACGCCGCCGGCGAACGAACCGACGCGCTGCTGATCCGCGACGGGCGGGTACAGGCCACCGGCGACGACGCCCGCCACGCCGCCAGTTCCGACGACGAGACGATCCGGCCCGACGCCGCATGTCTCTTCCCGGCGCTGGGCGACGCTCACATCCACCTGTGGGGATTCGGCCTTCGCGTCGGCACCGTCGATCTGCGGGGGATGAACGCCGACGAGGCGCTCGATGCCCTCGCCGACGCCACACCGCGCGACGACAGATGGGTGCTCGCGGCGAACCTGGACGAACATCAGTTCGACGACGGCCAGAATCTGACGCGAAAACAGCTCGACACCCTGTTCCCCTCCACGCCGGTGTGCATCCACCGGGTCGACCGCCACGCGGTGTGGGTGAACACCGAGGCGCTTCACCGCACCCGCTTCGACCAGATCTACAACCCCTCCGAGGCGGGCCACGTCGAACGCGACGCCGACGGCGAGCCCACGGGCCGGCTCGTCGATGCCGCCGCCCAAACGCTGACCGCCGCCATGCCCCAGGCCGACATCGCCGAAGACCGGCAGATGTTTCTCGACTCGGCGAGGCGACTGCACAACCTGGGCGTTCGCTTCTGCACCATCGCTTTCTGTTCGGTCGCTCACCTCGAGATGCTCACCGACCTCGCCGACGACGGGAAGCTGCCCCTCCACGTCGATGTCCTCGTCGACGGGCGGGACCCCGACTTCGACCGCTTTCTTCGCGAAGGCCCCATCCACCGCCCCCGACTGCGCGCCGCCGGCGTCAAATTCTTCGCCGACGGCGCACTCGGCTCCGCCGGCGCCCACCTGCTCGAACCCTACCGCCAGGGCGGCACGGGACTGCGGATGCACCCCGAGGGATTTCTAAAGCGCCGCATCCCGGAGCTGATGGAAGACCACGGCCTGCAGTTGGCAGTACACGCCATCGGCGACGCCGCCGCCCGCGAAGTACTCGACGCCTTCGAGGCCGTCTCACCGGCGGTGCGAAAGAAACTTCGCCCCCGCCTGGAACACGCCCAGATCGTCGCCGAATCAGACCAGCCCCGATTCGCCGAGTTGGATGTCATCGCCAGCATCCAGCCGATTCACCTACACAGCGACGCCCCCTGGGCCCCCAAAAAATTGCAGGACCACCAGCTTCGCCGACTCTTCCCCTGGCAGAGGCTCAAACCGGCTACCTTCGCCGCCGGAAGCGACTTCCCCATCGACGACATCAACCCCTGGCACGGCGTCGCCGCCGCCATCACCCGCCGCGGCGCCGACGGCGAACCCTTCCGCCCCGACCAGGCACTGAGCCGACAAGAGATCCTCGCCGCCTACACCACTGGCGCCGCCTTCGCGTCCCACTGCGAAGGCGACTTCGGCCGCCTCACCGAGGGACACCGAGGAGCCGTCATCGCCCTCGACACCGACCCCTTCGGCGCCGAGCCCGAACAAATCTGGGATCTTCAGACCTGTAAACTCGAAGTCGCACCCGGCAACAGATAGGCTGCGGCTCAGTTGCGACGACGAAATATGAAATCTCACAGGACATCGTAATTCTGGGTTTTAGGCCCATGTGTGGCTTGTCCCACTCCACGCACCCCACTCTAGAAGTCTTACACGACATCGCTATTCTGGGTTTTAGGCCCATGTGCGGCTTGTCCCACATGGGAATACGTTTGTGTTGCTACCTCCACGGACCCCCATCTTTTAGCTCGACGGGCTTGTCCCGTCGGAGTGCTGCGGCGGGACAGGCCCGCCGCAAACAGCGGGGTAGGGGCCATTTTTCTAGCTGCTCAAACTTTCTCCCCTGGCGGATAAACCGCGCAGGAGCCGTCGGGCTCTACGACTTCATCACCAGGGGAAACACGACCAGATCCGGAGTCGAGCGCTTTTGCTGCGAACACCTGGCGGGCAGACAGGGGGCGCGCACCCACACTACGTCGACTCAACCAAGCCGCCCCCTCACCAGATAACCCACTGAAATCCCACACTTTTATCACCATAAACCCCATGCTACGGTTCCGATAACGAACCGGTGCGGCTTCATTGCGACGGCGCCACACGAGACGCGGAAACGCTGCAGCGCGGGACCGCTGAGACGCGAAGGGCGCGAAACGCGGAGGATGTTGAGACGCTGAACATGAGGCGCGAAACGCTGACCGCGGAGCGCGGAAGAGGCACACGGACGAGGCGCGGTAGGCGCTGAGAGGTGCGACGAGCCGTGCCGATTCGGGATGCCGATGATTGTTTCGGCGCTGTTTTCCTCCCGATTTATCATGAACCGGGTCTGTAACCTGAGAATGAGCGAACTTCAGTGGCACATGGGAATGCAACATGTCGGATCAGGAGGGGTACGTACCAGCTAAATGGGGAGGCGTAACCCCCGACGTTCGCACCTCCCAGCGCCTTCAGCGCCTCGTCCGTGTGCCTCTTCCGCGCTCCGCGACCAGCGCTCCGCGTTCAATTTCCGCGTCCTCCGTGTCTCCGCGAGATCCGCGTCTTCGCGCCTCCACGGACTCCGCGCAGGATCCGTCGTCGCAATCAAGCAGCCCCCTGACGAACCTCCACGGTCGAGTCTGTCGGAACCAGCAATGAGCACCCTTCGCCTTTTGACCATCATTACCCTTGCCGCGTCGCTTCTCTCCTGCGCGACACAGCCGGCGGAACCATCGGCTGCGCCATCGTCTGGCGAGAAACAGACCGAAGAAACCGCCGTCGAAGCCCCTCGCTGCGACGACATCGTGCGCCTGGAGCCTTCACAGCCCATCGCCCAGGTAAGCTGGATGATGACCGGCGCCGACACCACGCACATCGACTACCGCATCCCCGCCGGCACAAACGGCGAATGGACATCCTGGCGCCCCGTGGAGCTGACCTTCCGCGAGGGGGATGCCTACAACGCCCGCGTCGTACTCGATACTCCGGCCGACACCATCGAACTGCGAGGCGGCGACGAGCTGCACAACGCCCAGTTCAGCCTCCAGTCCCACCCCACCGCCCGCCGCCCTGCCCTCGACGAGCACTCCGCACAACGCCCCGAAATCGCCCGCGCCTGCTCCGAGAACGACATCTACCTGGTCGCCGCCGGTGACGACGACCAGACACACCGCCCACCGAACGATCTGGTGGTCCCCCGCGAGAAATGGGGCGCCATCGCCCCCGACAGGGTCTGCCGCAAGATCGCCGATCCCTACCGCATCACCTTCCACCACACCTTCGTGCCCGACGCCGGCGACGACCCCGCCCGGGCCACCCGCCAGATCCAGAGCTTTCATCTCAACGAACGGGGCTGGTGCGACATCGGCTACCACTTCCTGATCGGCGCCGACGGCCGGATCTTCGAGGGCAGCGCCGTGCCTCACCGGCTCGCCGCACACGTAGGCGACGAAAACGAGGGCAACGTCGGCATCGCCTTCATCGGCGACTACACCGACCAAAAGCCCACCGACGCGCAAACCCGCGCCGCCGTCGAGCTGGTCGACTGGCTGCACCACACCTACGACATCGAACTGAGCCGCCAGGCCATCCGCGGCCACGGCGAGTGGCCCGGACAGTCCACCGCCTGCCCCGGCGACGGCCTGCGGCCATTGATCGACGAGATCGTACATTTCGCGGAGCGCTGAGCGCTCGGCGCTTGGCGCTTGGCGCTTGGCGCTGGGCTCTGGGTGCTGGGCGCTGGGTGCCGGGTGCTGGGCTCTTGGCGCTGGGTGCTGAGTCGCGAGCCGCAGGCAAAGGTCGACGGGGGACTCAACATCTTCTCCCCGGGGGGAAGTGGCCTGAGCCGCAGGCGAAGGTCGATGGGGGGACTGGCGCTACAGTAACCTCCCACCTCCAAAACAAGCACAACCCGCCGCCCGTCCTCAACGCCTCCCACGGGTGCCTCCTCCACGCTCCACGTCCAGCACCCAGAGCCCAGAACCCAGCGCCAAGCACCCAGCGCCAAGAGCCAAGCGCCCAGCCCCCAGCGCCCAGAGCCAAGCGCCCCCTGTTGAGCAGCACCGCTCCAGCCGCTACGCTGACCCGGCCGTTTCACACTCACTGCCCATGCTGAGGGATGCCCATGCCTACACCACCGCTGCACCAGACCATCTCGTTGCGACTCACCGCCGGCGCCGCCGTCGCACTCGCCCTTCTCACCTTCACCGCCTGCGGCGATCCGCCCGACGACAACGGTACCGACGTCGACACCGGCGACTACGCCATCGGCGAGGAGGGCCCCGCCGGTGGGATCATCTTCTTCGAGGACAGCGACGACGATTACGACTTCACCTACCTGGAAGCCGCCGCCGAGGATTATACCCCCGACGGGGGCGAGCCGATCTTCTCCTGGGCCGCCGGCCACAGCGATGCGTTCTTCATGGAGATCACAGCCTCGGAGGTGGGAACCGGCGAATCGAACACCGAACGGATCGTCGCCGAACTCGAAGAGGACGAACAGACCGGCCGCGCCGCACAGATCGCCGCCGACTACGACGGCGGGGACCACTCCGACTGGTTTCTGCCCTCCGAAGGCGAACTGCAACTGATGTACGACAACCTCCACGCCGAAGGACTCGGCGACTTCCGAGACGACAACTACTGGAGTTCCACCGAATTCGACATCAACTACGCACGCAGCCTCAACTTCAACAGCGGCGACTGGCACGACTGGACGAAGACCTTCCGCGAGTACGTCCGGCCCATCCGTGCATTCTGAACGGCGGAATCGACGCTAGCAGCGGACTCGGCCGGCCGATGTGTAAGCAAAAGGGGATATGGAGATGGGGGAGATAAGGGGATGACAAACTCGTCACGAAATTGTCACACAGCCACTTTGACTGTCGTGCTATACACCGACCCCTGCGGGCTTGTTCCGCAGGTGAACGAGTTTGGGCTGCTACACAGCCCCCTGCGGGCTTGTTCCGCAGGTGAACCAGTTTGGGCTGCTACACCGACCCCTGCGGGCTTGTTCCGCAGGTGAACGAGTTTGGGCTGCTACACCAGGCCCCAGAAGACCCCTGACCCCTGCGGGCTTGTTCCGCAGGTGAACGAGTTTGGACTGCTACCGCCATGAATGAAACGATCCTCATCGTCGAAGACGAAGCCGACCTGATTGAGAACCTGGAGTACAACCTCCAGCAGGAGGGCTATCGCACGCTGGCCGCCCAGAACGGCGACGAGGCGCTCGATCTGCTCGATGAGTCGACGCCGGATCTGGTGGTGCTGGACCTGATGCTGCCCGACACTTCGGGCATCGAGTTGTGCCGCCGGATTCGCAACGACGAGACGACGCGGCGCATCCCGGTGCTCATGCTCACCGCCCGCGGCGAGGAGACGGACCGGATCACCGGGTTCGAAGCCGGCGCCGACGACTACGTGACCAAGCCCTTCAGCGTGCGAGAACTCAAACTTCGCATCCGGGCTCTGCTGAGGCGAAGCGGCGGTGGAAGCACAGACTTTGAGGACCAACAGGTGGACTTTGGGTCACTTCGCGTCGACATTCCCGCTCATAGCCTGTGGGTCGGCGACGAGCCGGTGGAGCTGACGCCCCTGGAGTTTCGGCTCTTCAAGACGCTGTTTACCCGCCGAGGGCGCACCCAGTCTCGCGAAGTGTTGCTGCGCGACGTCTGGGACATCAAAGCCGACGTGATGACCCGCACCGTCGACACCCATGTGCGACGGCTGCGCGACAAACTCGGCGACTGCGCCGACTACATCGAAACCGTGCGCGGTGTGGGTTACCAGTTCGTCGCCGACCCACCCGACGAATCGCAGACCTGACGCTGAACCACCGTGTTCTTCTCACTTCGCAATCGACTCTTCGTCATCTCTCTGGTGCTTCTGGCGGTGTTCATGGCCGGCATGGGCATCTACCTGCACCAGACGCTTCGCGACTGGTCGGAATCCCGTATCGAAGCCGACTTGCAGGCCAGAGCGGAGCTTGTGGCCAACGCAATTCGCGCCGCCGACGGCCCTGAACTGAGCGCCGATTTCGTCCAGCAACTCGGCGGGCCCGACGACCAGCGAATCACCCTGGTCGACGCCGGGGGCAACCTCGTCGCCGACACCCATCTGACGGCCGATGAAATCGAAGGGGCCGAACCGCACGCCGACCGCCCCGAAATTCAGGCCGCCTACGAAGGCGATCTGGGCCTGGCGCGCCGCCACAGCGACACGGTGGGCGTGGACATGCTCTACGCGGCGGTGCCCGCCGATGACGAAGCCGTGGTGCGCGTGTCCGTGCCCCTCGAAGAGGTCGACGAGGCGCTCGCCCACCTTCGTTTCTTGCTCATACTCGGCGGGCTGATCGGCATCGGCGTGGCCATCTTCATGAGCAGCATCGCCGCCCGGATGATGTCCGACGTGCTCCAGCAGGTCCTCCAGCGGGCAAGGCCCGAACGCGACGGCGCCGACAGGCCCGACGGACCCGCTGAATCGACCACGGTCTACGACCTGACCCAGCGGCTCGAAAAGTCGATGGATCTGCTGGTCCACGAACGCAATCGCTTCCGTGCCGTACTCGACGGGATGAACGAGGGGATCATCGCCACCGACGCCGACGCCACCGTCACGCTCACCAACCGTCCCGCCGTTGAACTACTCGACGCCGACGGCGAGCTGGAGGGCATGCCGCTCGCCGACGTTGTGCCCCGGGACGTCGCCGACGCACTCACCGGCGGCGACAGCGACAGCGAAGAGTTTGAGCTTTCCGGCCAGCCGGCCCGGCGCATCCACGTCAGCGCCACCGCCCGCCCCGGCGCCGACGGTCACATCCTCGTGCTGCACGACGTCACCACTCTGAGGCGCCTGGAGACGATGCGCCGCGACTTCGTCGCCAATGTCTCCCACGAACTGAGAACGCCGGTTACGGTCATCCAGGCCAACGCCGAGACCCTGCTCGACGGGGCGCTCAACGATCCGGAGCACGCCCGCTCGTTCACCGAGGGGATCCAGCGAAACGCCGAGCGGCTCTCCCATCTGGTCTCCGACCTGCTCGACCTGTCGCGCATCGAATCGGGGCAGTCCGACCTGCAACTCGAACCACTCTCACTGCAAGACGCCATCCGCCGCGGCGTCGACGACATCGAGGATCGACTCGACGACGGCCCCGGCTTCCGCATCGAGGTCCCCGACGATGTGACCGTCGTCGCCGACCGCGACGGGGTGCACCGGGTGTTGCTGAATCTGTTGGAAAACGCCACCAAATACGGCGAATCGGACCAGCCCGTCGAACTTCGCGCCCACAGCGACGACGGCTCCGTCACCGTCGAGGTGCGCGACTACGGCCCCGGCATCGACGAAGAACATCGCGACCGCATCTTCGAGCGGTTCTACCGCGTCGACAGCGGCCGCGCCGCCGAACGCGGTGGCACCGGGCTTGGGCTGGCCATCGTCAAGCACCTGGTGGGCTCGATGAACGGCCAGGTCGGCTACCGGCCCGCCGACGGCGACGGCTCCGTCTTCTGGTTCACCCTCCCCCGACCGGATTGACCTCATCCTCCCGACATTGCGGCGCCCAGGCTGTCTCCGTGCTCCCCGAGGAGGTCATCCCCGCCACACGCGCCTGTTGTTTATGTTCCTCGTAGGCGTCGCTTAACCGCGGCAGATGTACATTCAGCAGACTACTCGCCCGCGTGCCGGCGTCGCTTCCAAAGTGCGGTCTGAGCGCACCGGTGAGATGCTGTTCGATCTCGTCGAGCCCCACCTCCGGGTTGCGCCCCACCCGCCGCCACACCTCGTCGGCCACACCGGGCCCGGAGTTGTAGCCGATGTAAATCAGATACAGATTTCCACCGTAGGACTCGCCGAGTTTGTCGACGTACAGCGTGCCGGCGCGGATGCTCTTGTCGCCGTCAAACCGGGTGTCCGTCAGCGAGCAGGGAAACTGCTGTTCCAACGCATCGAAGGAGTCGCGATTGCCACTTTCGAGCGCCCGGCTGACATCCTCCGGTGTCGAACAGTCGGGATGGCAGCCACACTCGTAGACCGCCCCGGCGCCGAAAATACCCCGAAACGGCTGGCGCCGCGCCGTGCCCGCACAAAACTGCATCAACCCCGCACAGCCCGTATGGCTGACCGCAAACTGCCGGCCCGACGACTCGATCTGCATCACCGCTTTGACCTGCGCGAACATCTCCGCATCTCCGTCGACCGCCTCTTCGATATTCTCATCCCACCGATCCAAGAGTGGTCGCTGCCGACCGAAATCCTCCTCCGAGATCCCACCTTCGGCGATCACTTCTTCCGCCCGCTCATCGTCGTCCCACTCGTCGTCATCCGGATCATCCGCCCAGGCGTCCTCGTCGATTCCCCCTTTCGACTCCACGTCATCGGTAAACCACTGCCGGTAGGTCCCGGCCACCGAGTCGATCAGATGCCGACTCGCCGTACCATCCGTCAGGTTCGCTCCCCGCTCCACCCAGTGGTGAAACGACATCCCACCACCCACAAGCGTCGGCTGCACCACAAACGGCACCAGCACCGCCGTGACCACCACCGTCGCCCCCAGCCGACCCAGATTGGCCAACCAGGCCCTGTCGGCGGCGGTGTTGCGAAACCACCCCAACATCACATCGAGCACCTTGTCCGCAGCCCCCTGCACCCACTGCAGGGGCCGCCGACCCAGAAACAACAGCCCCGCCAGAAGCGCCCCGTACAACGGCAACCGCAGATACGCCGTATCAAACCCCACAGTGTGCTCCACGCTGGTCCACCAGGTATCGGCCCGCTCAAAACCGAAGGGCCCCACCACCAGTTCCGTCACAAAGTGCAGCCCCAGCGCCAGCACGGCCACCACCACAACCCACCCCACCAGATAGGCCGCCAGGATGTTGTACACCCCCACCGCAATCCGCCCCAACGCACCAATCCATTTTCCCGGAGTCACATTCATCGCCGATCGCCCGTGCAGTTACAGGTCAGCCAACTATCCGTTGTAACTGTCAACGCACAAGATGGGAAATGGATCTAATTTCGGTGGTTACATCAACTCTCCGCGCAGGGACGCCTTGCGCTCCCGAGCATCTCAGGCGCGCTGTTTGCGCCTGACTAATGCAGCCACGTGCCTTGTGCTCGTGATTCCGGCGTCCATTAATCCCCAACCCTACACGTCGACCAATCCCAAACCCCACATCGCGCCAACCACCGGCACGGTCGGAGATCCCCGGACCCGCAATCACGTGGTCGGTCCGAACGCACGGAATTTCCCGGACCCAGAATCACGAGGGCAAGCCACGTGGCTGATTACGTCGGCCTGAACTGCGGCCGATTTGCTCGGGAGCACAAGGCATCCCTGCGCGGCGCCTGCGGCGCGATATCCGGAGCGCTGGCGGCCCGCCGGCGTAGCTCCCACGGAGCGATATCCGGAGCGCTGGCGGCCCGCCGGCTCAGCGCCTGCGGCGCGTTATCCCCCCAACGACCTCCCTTCGGTCGGCCACTTCCCCCCAGGGAGAAGATGTCCGCGGGGCGGTCGTGGTAAATCATTCACTCCGGCGCTCGATACAACGCGTACCGCCGCAGCACGCGCCCTCGGTGGGCGTCGATGTGCCGGGACGCGTCGTTGTCGTCGTGGATCAGGCAGATGTTCGCCTTGTCGTATCCCTCCCGGGCGATGTCATCGAAGAACCGATGGGCCATCGCCGAGGCCAGGCCCTTGCCGCGGTGTTCGGGCATTACCCCGTAGGATTTGATGTTGACCGTCTCCGTGTCGCGATGGGTCAAAAAGCGCAGTTTTGCCAACAGGTGGCGTTTGCCGTTCATCGCTGCCACGGCGCGGGCGTAGTCCGGGAACACCAGCGCGAATCCGGCGTCGCGGCCGTGGCGGTCTATCAGAAACAGGCTGAACGCATCGGTGACCACCGTGGCCAGCCCGTTGTAGATTTTTTTGAACGTCGGCAGGCGAATCGGGGTGTACAAGAAGTTATTGGCGAAGGCGACGCTCCACATCTCGTGGACGCGCTGAAGCGCTTCGTCGGCGCTACTCTGTGACATCGGCTCGATCCGATAACCCAGCGCCCGCGCCGACGCCCACCGCGGCTGATGATAGCGCGCCGCCCCCGCCAGATCGTCGACCCGAAGCGACCGGTAGGTCTGAAGCACCTCGAAACCGGCCTGCCTCCACAGCTCCGAGTAATACGACGGGTTGTAGGGTTCCAGAAAGAACGGTGGTTCATCCCAGGGCCCCAGATTGAGCCGAAACTTCTGCCAGGTATCACCAATCATCGGCCCGATCACCTCTTCGGCGCCCTCGTCGCGCGCCACCGCGGCTGCATGACTTAGAAGCGCACCGGCGGCCTCCGGGTCGTGCAACGCCTCGAAGTTGCCGATGGTCGCCACCGAGCGGCCATCCAACGCCATCTTGTCGTTGTGGCGAACCACCACACAGCCGACGTCCTCACCAGTTCTGCGCACCATGAACACCCGCTGGCGGCTCGCAAACTTCGGGTGGCGCAACTGCTTCTTCAACGCCCCCTTCATGGGCGGGCAATAATCGTCGTCATCGCCGTACACCCGCTCCCGAAGCGCACGCATCCGCTTCAGCGTCCACTCGTCCGACGGGTCCAGTTGAACCACTCGTATCGACACGGATCTATCTCCTTACATTGTCTGGTATTTTCGGGTTTTGCCACCTTCGAACGATTTTGTTGCCCGGAGGTTGCACGCACCTCTGATCCCCGAACTCCCTGCGGGCTACGCCCTCGGTCGGTCGGGGCTACGCTCGGGCAACCGGATCTCCGTGGGCCCGCGCCACCAACCAACAACCAATAACCAACCGAACTCCCTGCGGGCTGCGCCCGCGGTCGGTCGGGGCTACGCTCGGGCAACCGAATCTC
>SKMT01000292.1 GCA_007120915.1 Myxococcales bacterium
CCGGCTCAGCGCGTCGGGCACCGCCGCGGCGAGCTGTTCGATCTCATCGTCCATCGGTGCATCGTCGGCGAAATCCCAAGCATCGACCCGATTGCACAGCGGACCATCCAGCCGCACCGTGCCCTCTTCACCGATCACCGTCAGGCTGGTGGCAAGATTGCGCGGATAGGCCAGCATCGTCACATGCAGCGAGCCGACGAAGCCCTCCTGCCAGTTCAGCGAGACTACGGCGGTGTCTTCCACCTCGATGCGCCGTCCCAGAGCGCCGCCGACGGCGTGCACCCCGGCGACAGGCCCGAACATCCAGTCGAGCAGATCGACGTAGTGGCTCGCCTGATTCATCAGCGCCCCGCCGTCGAGCTTGCGGGTACCCCGCCAATCCGCCTCGTCGTAGTACTCCTGAGGGCGGGTCCAGAAGATCTGAAGTCCCACGGTGTGCAATCGGCCGAACCGACCGTCTTGTACAGCCTGGCGCACCGCCAGAAACAGCGGGTGATGGCGCAACTGCTTGACCACGAACAGCCGCCGGCCCGCCTCGGCGACACGCCGAACCATCGTTTGCGCGTCGTCCAGGCTGGTGCCAAGCGGCTTTTCGGTCAGAACATGTGCCCCTGCTTCGGCCGCGCGAATCGCCTGTCGAGGATGCAGCCCTGTCGGCGTCGCCAGTGTCACCATATCGACACTTCGGGCATCCAGCAGCTCATCGAGCGTCTCAAACCCCGGCGTATCCAGCAGTTTTGATGCCTCTTGGCGCGCCCGGGTATCGGGGTCAACACTGCCGACGACACGCAACGTGCCGTTGAGCGACTCGATGGCGCGGATGTGCTTGCGGGCAACCCGCCCACAACCCACCAGTGCGATGTCGAGCGGAGCGTCCAGATCGGCGTCGGCGGTGCTGCTCACGTTGGTTCCTCGTTGCATGGTCGTTGCATCACGGCACGGAGCGGTTCAGATACATCGAACAGGGGTTCGAAGACAACCGAGGCGATTGCGGAATAATCCCGCCCCTTACCAGAATTACCTGCATGCGATGCCCTTCGGGCTTGAACGGGCGGGGATGGTGCTCTACCGTTCGCAGCGTTCGTTACCATACGGGCGTGCCTTTATTCGGATGAATATGACTCGACATACAGTCGCACATACAACCGGGCGCACACTGGCGCTATGGACAGTGGGTGTACTGGTGGTGGTCTGTTTTACGCTGCTCGGTGCAGCAGAAGCGGCTGCCGAGGTCGACACAAGCTGCGACAACGATGCCACTGAACCAAAATCGGCGTCCGAACAACAGCCCGAGGCCGACGCGTTTACCCCCTGCGAACTCAGCCGACACGACTCGCCGAGTTACAACGTCTGTTTTGCAGCCAATCCGCTGCCGGTGACCACGATGCCGAAGTGGATGGCGCGCTACAAAGCGGGCCGACTCGCCGGAGAGGTCTTCGGAGACGTCCAGACACTGTACTCCGATGCCCTCCATAACTCGCAGCAACCTCCCCGATTCAGCGCCACCACCCCGGAATGGATCGAGGTACTCAGCGAACAACTCCACGATCTTCGCAGCGATCCGATGCCCGAAGGCGCCTGCTTTGAGGGCGACTACGACGAGCAATGCAACTTCTTGCCTTCCCCGGCGGTGCTGGTGACCTCCGGGTCCTTTCCCCCCGTTCATGTCCACGATGACGAACTTGAGGTTCCGCCGCGTCCTCTGATCGAGGAACGCTCCCAACCCCCACTGGTGCAGCTTCGGGTCGGCCCTGCTGTCGGCCATGACTCCCCCCCGGATCGACCGCCTCCGGCATAAGCGCACATCGGGGGGGAATCTCAACGCGTCAACGATCAACGCACCGCCGATGCGGTGTGAAATTCAACAACAACGAGCTTTTGTAACTTCACGAGCTTCTTTTACTGAGGAGAAAACTCTCATGGCTATGGAACAACAACAGGGCAATGGTGCTACCATACTGGTAGTCATTGCCGTCGGATTACTCGGCTTCGGACTCGGCTGGTTCGTCGGCAACCAGGATCTGGGTGAACGCGACACCACCGAAGTCACCGCTGAGGAAGGGGTGGCGCTGGACAGCGAAACCCTTCCCATCAAAGACAGCCCCATCAAGGGCAACCCCAACGCTCCGGTGACGATTGTCGAATTCACCTCCATGCAGTGCCCGTTCTGCGCTCGCGCAGCGGACACGCTCAAGGAGCTGGTCGAACGCTATCCCGACGACGTTCGACTGGTCTTCAAGCACTTCCCGCTTCCGATGCAGGAACAGGCGAAGCCCGCATCCAAAGCGCTGGTAGCCGTTCAACAACAGGACGAAGACGCCTTCTGGGATATGAAGGACGCACTCTTTGAGCGCATCGACGACTACGGCGATCAACCCATGGAAGATCTGGGTGCCGAACTGGCCGGTGACCTGGGACTGGACGTCGACCAGTTCCGCGAGGACTTCAACTCTGATGAAACGGAAGCGATCGTCGATCGCGACCATCAGCTCGGCCAGGATCTGGGCGTTCGCGGCACCCCCCACTTCTTCATCAACGGTGAAGTCGTCAACGGCGCCCAGCCCATCGACGAATTCGCCCAGGTCGTAGACCGTCAGCTCGAGCTGGTCGAAGAGCTGAAAGCCGACGGTGTGGCCGACGAAGACATCTACGCCGCCGCGCTGGACCACAACCTGGACCTCGATGACGGCCCCGAAGAGGCCCAGCGCGACCAACCCGAGCCCCAGGAAGATCCAACCGAAGTCCACCACGTCGACGTGCGCGACGCCGACCCCGCCAAAGGGGCTGACGAGGACGATGCGCTGGTGACCATCATGGAATTCTCCAGCTTCCAGTGTCCTCACTGCGCCCGCGGCGCCGACACGCTCTCCGACCTGCTCGAAGAGCACGGCGACAAGGTCCGAGTGGTCTTCAAGCACTTCCCGCTTGGGATGCAGGAGCACAGCGAACCGGCCTCCCGCGCCTCCGTGGCTGCCTCCAACCAGGGCAAATTCTGGGAGTACTACGACCTGTTGTACGACAACCAGCAGAACTTCAACGACGGGCTGTGGGTTGAACTGGCCGAAGAGCTCGGCCTTGATATCGACCAGTTCGAAGCGGACTTCGAAGACGAAGCGACCGCCGAAATTGTCGAGCAAGCCCAGGCCGACGGTCGTTCCGCCGGGATCCGTGGCACCCCCGGGTTCCTGATCAACGGCATCAAGGAGACCGGTGCTCAGCCGCTTCAGGTCTTCGAAAACTATGTCGAAGAGCAGGCCGAAATCGCCCAGCAGATCAAGGACGACGAAGGGCTGACCGGCGATGAGTTGTACGCCGCTGTGGTCGAATACAACAAAGAAAACGCCGGTGGTGGTGCTGCCGCCCCCGAACCTCAGCCTCAGGAAGAGGAGTCCGACTTCGATCCCGACCAGCTCAGTGTCGGTGACTCCTACACCAAAGGCGCCGAAGACCCGGAGCTGAAGATCTATGAGTTCTCCAGCTTCCAGTGTCCCTTCTGCGCCCGCGCTGCCGACACGATGGCCGACGTCATCGACGAATACGGCGATCGCGTCCAGTTGGTCTACAAAAACTTCCCGCTTCCCTTCCAGGAGCAGAGTCAACCGGCCGCCCGCGCCGCACTCGCCGCCGGGGAGCAGGATCGTTTCTGGGAGATGTACGAAGCACTGTACGACAACCAGGATCGCTTCGAAGAAGGCGACGCACTGTGGGAAGAGCTCGCCCAGGACATCGGGCTGAACGTCGACCAGTTCAAGCAAGACTTCGAAAGCGATGCCATCGCCGAACAGGTCGAAGCTGAACAGGCCGAGGGCCGCTCGGTGGGCGTGCAGGGCACCCCTGCATTCTTCATCGGCGACGAGGAACTCAGCGGCGCCCAGCCGATCAACGAGTTCCGCCAGGTCATCGACCGGCAGCTCGACGGCTGATGCTCGGTTGAGCCTGTAGCTGAACAAACCCGTCGTCGGATCTCCGGCGGCGGGTTTTTTGTTTCTGGGCCTGGCCTGCATGGTCCGAAAACGACCACTTCTCAGATCTCGGATTTCGGATTGGGTGCGGCTCTTCTGGGACGACGCAGCCTGCTCACGCAGAACGCGAACCGCTGGAGCACTGAGGCGCAGAACGCTGGGGCACGGAGCGCGAAGCACTGGGCG
>SKMT01000532.1 GCA_007120915.1 Myxococcales bacterium
CGGGTAAAGGCAACCCTCGCGGAGGTGAACTGATCTCCGGCGGTTACTCCCATCGGTTTGTCGACCATTCCGGGTTTCACCACCGCCGCCCGATGGGCCAAGGCGCCATCGCTGTTCGTGTCGGGCGCTGAACAACGCGCCCGAATCTGCTCGGGAGCCACGGTCGCGTCGCACACCAACCTCCGATCATCGACGTTGATACCGACGTCACAGCCAGTTGTACCGGGTAAAGGCAACCCTCGCGGAGGTGAATTGAACTCCGGCGGTTACTCTCATCGTTTTATCGACCATTCCGGGTATTGCCACCGCCGTCACACAACCACCAACCAATAACCAATAACCAACCACCAATAACCAACCCAACCCCTACCCTTCGGGTAGCGCCACGTCGTACAGCGCCTGAATCTCCTCGTCGGTCAGCCACCGGCACCACCGCATCTTCAAGTCGCCCAGTTCCAGGGGACCCAGTTTGACCCGCCGAAGCTTTCGGATCTGACGGCCGGAGCGTTTGCATAGCTTTCGGACCTGCCGGTGCCGCCCCTCGGTGATGGTGATCGAGATCCAGGTACAACTGGAGCGGGGCGCCACGTACTCCGCCTTCGCCGGCTCGGTAAACCGCCCCGGCTCAAACTCCAGGGGCTCTTCGAGTTCATCGAACAGCGGATCATCCGGTTCGATGACGTCCTTGATCTTGACGTGATAGACCTTCTCGATGGGCTCGACGGTCTCCGGATCGGCGTTGCCGGCGTACTTCTTGTTCAACAACGCCTGGGCGAGCCGGCCGTCGTCGGTAAACAGCAGCAATCCCTGGGTGTTGTAGTCGAGCCGTCCCACATGGGGCAGATCGGGGAAGTGGTCCGGGATGTGGTCGTAGACCAACTCCCGGTCCTCCCAGTCACTACGGGCGGTGATGCACCCGTGCGGTTTGTTCAGGATGAACATGGTTATTGGTTATTGGTTATTGGTTATTGGTCGGTGGTCGGTGGTCGGTGGTCGGTGGTCGGTGGTCGGTGGTGACCCTAACACCCACCACCTAACACCCACCACCGCTTACCTAACACCCACCACCTAACACCTATCACCCGTCTTCGAGCCGTTCGAAATCTATGGTCTGCCCGGCGAACTCGTCGCCTTCGGGCCAGACGACGGCATATATGTGGTCCGTAATCCAGACCAGATCCGGCCCGCCGGTGGCCGGAGAATCTTCGCCCAGGTCGATGACCGGCCCGGCGTCGGTGATGGCAGCAGCAGCGCCCTCGATGCGCCGGAAGTGAACCTCGCCGGTCTCGCCGTCGGTACTAAACCAGGCGACGGCCCCCCCGGTGTCGCTTGCGGCGACGACCGGCGAGGAGCTCTGGCGGCCATCGACCTGGGCGCCTTCGGTTTCGACGACGCCCACTTCGTTGCCGCTTCGCACCCGCACGGTGTTGTTCGTGCCCAGCCCACGGGTGTAGGTCATCCAGACATTGCCGCCGGCAGCGGACTTGCTGATGTCCACCGATGTGCTCGCGGCGCCCTCCCCGCCCAGATCGGCCTCGGCGGCGGTGGGACCTTCGTCGGGCTCATAACCGCCGGGATGTACCGTGCCGTGGCGGGGCTCGCCTTCGCCCCAGCCCGACTCTTCGAGAAAGGCGAACAAAATGAAGTTGTCGTCACGAATCGACACCGCCGGCACGAACTGCGATTCCGTCGCATCGGGCTCCAGATAGAATCCGGGACCATCCGCTTCACCCTGTTCGTCGATGCGCTGCAGCCAGGCGCGGCTCTCCATATCCTCGACTTGCTGGCCCACCACCACGGCGTGACTGTCGTGATTGACGGCGACGTCGGTGGCCTCCACATACGTCAGCGGATCATCTTCGCCGTCTATATCGACCTGCACCTGCAACGGCTCGTCGACCATCGGGGTGCCATCGGTCTCAAAGGGCTGAAGCCAGGAAACAGGTACCTCCACCGTCTCACCGCCGTCGTCGACCTCCAGCACTTCGATCCAGGTTGCGTACACCACCGATCCGTCGGTGCCCAACGAGGGTGGCCCCTCCATCGTCGCATCGGCCGTGCCCAGCGGCTCAGGGTCATCGATGGCCTCACCACCACAGTCGAGTCGCACCAGATAGGCCTTCTCAAACTCCTCCCCGTCCATCTCAACGACCGCCAGAAAGGCAAGCCACAGCTCGTCGCCAACCCGCGTCAGATCAGGCACTCCCACCGCTTCAGCGTCATCAGGAGCGGGAATATCAAAGGCGACATTGCGATCGACGGCCGCCTCGCAGTCATCATCCGGATCTTCGATAGGCCCCGCGCCTTCATCATTGTTGCCATCGTTGTCATTGGCATTGTTGGTGGCGTTGGCCTGGTTGTTCTGATTGTTGTCCTGATTGCTCGACGGTGGCGGCGGATCACCACAGCCGGCAGCCAGAACCCCAATCAGGGTCATCCCAATCAGAACTCGCAACAAGTGTTTTGAAGACAACATCGGGGTACCTCGGCGGTCATTGTGAACAGGCAGACCGGATTATCGACACTGACGGCTGTACAAATCAACCGGCTGCCCGGCGGCGGCTGTTGGATTCCGTGCTTATACGACCGCCATCTATTTGGGATGCCTCCGGCTGAACTACGCCTCCGGCGAACTAAGATTTGTGGGGAGCTTCGGATGAGTAGTTGTGGTACGCGAATCCGGCGACCTGGCAGGACGCGCTCCCGTCGCGAGGATGAAAAACGAACCCCACCTTGTCGCAGCCTGCCCCGCCGTTATATTCGGGCCGGTCAACGAGAAAATCCACCACTTCTGCCACGAGGTCATCATGCGCTCGATCAACCCCACCACCGGCGAACTGATCCAGGAAGTTGCCCCCGACAGCTCTGCAGACGTCGACACTGCATTGGACGTTGCCACCGAGGGCTTCGAAGAGTGGCGCCAGTGGTCATTTGGCGAGCGGGCCGAACAGTTTACGAAGCTGGCCGGGCTTCTTCGCGACGGCGTCGAACAGTTCGCTGAATTGATGACCCGGGAGATGGGAAAGCCCACCGATCAGGCGCGCTCGGAGGCCGAAAAGTGTGCCTGGGTCTGTGAGTACTTCGCCGAGCATGCGGGTACGTTTCTGGAACCGCAGCCGGTGGCCACGGAGGCGGCGAACTCACGGGTGCAATTCGAGCCGCTGGGGCCGATTCTGGCGGTGATGCCCTGGAACTTTCCGTTCTGGCAGGTGTTCCGGTTCGCGGCGCCGACAATGATGGCCGGCAATGTAGCGGTGCTGTCGCACGCACCGAATGTGCCCGGATGTGCCGAACAGATCGACGAGCTGTTCCGCGAGGCGGGGTTTGACGACGGTGTGTTCACCCACCTGACGATTGATGATGAGACGACGGCGGCGCTGATCGACGATGATCGGGTCCGCGGGGTGGCGCTGACGGGGTCGGTGAGCGCCGGCCGCGCCGTCGGTGCAGCCGCCGGAAAAGCCATCAAGCCCTGTGTGCTGGAGCTCGGTGGGTCTGATCCGTTTATCGTACTCGACGATGCCAACCTGGCGCGGGCGGTGGAAGTGGGAACCTATGCCCGGATGATGAACAACGGCCAGTCCTGTATCGCCGCGAAGCGCTTTATCGTCGAAGACGGTATCTACGATGACTTCGTGGAGCGGTTCACCACCGCCGTCGAGGCGCTCAACGTCGGTGATCCCGCCGGCGAGCACACCGACATTGGACCGATGGCCCGCGAAGATCTGCGCGACGAATTGCACCGCCAGGTCACTGCATCCATCGATCAGGGCGCCCGTTGTCTGATCGGCGGTCAGATCCCACAGCGCGACGGGTTTTTCTACGAGCCGACGGTGCTGGTTGATGTCGAACCGGGGATGCCGGCGTTCGACGAGGAGACCTTCGGGCCCGCCGCCGCCATCGTTCGGGCAGCCGACGCCGAGGAAGCCATCGAACTGGCCAACGACTCCAGTTTCGGGCTCGGCGCAAGTATCTGGACCGACGCGAATCGAGGCGATGACCTGGTTGATCGTCTCGACGCCGGCGCCGTCTTCGTGAACGAAATGGTAAAAAGCGATCCCCGTCTGCCCTTTGGCGGAATCAAGGAGTCCGGATTGGGCCGCGAACTCGGCGTCGCCGGCATCAAAGAGTTCGTCAAC
>SKMT01000670.1 GCA_007120915.1 Myxococcales bacterium
ACACGACGTCCGGCGGTTGCGAACAGCCCGCGTGTCGGGTGGTAGGTGGTCGGTGTTGGGTGTTGGGTGGTAGGTGGCGGGTGGTGGGCGCGAGGTTGCATCGGAGACGCCCCACAAACCTTAGTTCGCCGGAGGCGTAGTTCAGCCGAAGGCACCCCAAATAGATGGCAGTGGCGAAAGCACGGCGGCTCAGGGGAACGTACTGACACAGCCCAGAAGGTTTGAGCGCCCGTAACCGGCGTGGTAGGTTTGCGCACCGGTGGGGTTTGGAGAAGCAACCGACGACGAGAGCAGAGGCGATACGATGACGATGACACGATTCGGGAATTGGATGCTGCTGCTGGTATTGGCATCAGCCGTGGCGGTGGCGGGCTGTGACAGCGACGATGAAGCCGACGAGCCCGAGCAGCAGCAGGCCGATGAGCTGGTCGAACAACAGGATCGGATCGCCGAAATTGAAGACGTAGAGCCTCTGGAGGGGCCCTTCGAGGGGGCTCATGACGGCTCCGCTGTCACAGCAGACCAGTTCGGCGACAAGCTGGTGGACTCGATCTGCGTGGCCTACGAAAACTGCCGCAACGAAAAGCTCAAAGCTGTTCTGTTCGATATGTTCTTGACCACTGCCGTCGAAGAGCCTCCGGAGTTTGAAGACGACGCCGACGCCGAGGCGTACGGTGAGCTGGTCGCAGATCTGCAGCAGCGCCAGCAGGGAGACTTCGGCTCCGACGACTGCAAGGGGTTGTTCGGGCCCATGTTCATCCAGGGGGGTGGGATGGATGGTTCCATTCTGGCGAAGGCCGAAGAGGCGGGCACCATCAGCTTCGACGAAGAGACCGCCGGGGAGTGTCTCGCCCAGTTCGGACAACCCTTCGGGCTGTGCGAGGACATCACCGAAGCCAGCGATGATCCGCAGACCAATGCCGAACACGTGATGATGTCGGCGATGTCTCACCAGCATGAGCTGGCCCAGCATTTCGACAGTTGTGACAACGTCTTTGAGGGCACGGTCGAAAAGGGCGAGGAGTGCACTCAGACCTACGAATGCGTCGACGGAACGGTCTGCGACATCGACCTCGGCGGCAGCGTCGGAGAGTGTGTGATTCCCCGGCCCGATGGGCTGGAGGGGCAAGGTCAGGGTGGGATGGGCCCGGGGATGCCCGCGCCCGGAGGCGGTGGCCAGGCGCCCGATCCCGGTGCCGGTGGACTTCAGTAAAATCGGTACTTCACGCCGGTAATAGATTGCCGGGGGGAGGCGATCCGAATTGATGTTTGCTGATTGTTTGATGAACAATGGAGTATTGATTGATGCACGGATGGAGCCGATTTTTCGTATTCGCCGCACTGTTTGTCATCATCTCCGGGGCCGCATCTACGGCGTTCGGTGACGAGGCCCCCTCACAGCAGGAAGCTGACCAGCAGATAGCCACCGGGGAGCAGGCCGACAGAAGCTATGATCGGCTAGGCGTCGAGGAGCCTACCACGCGCGCACGTGCCGGATTGGTCGCCGGCCAGACGTTCCACGGGTTCGTGTTGGGGATGCAGGCCTGCATAATGGTCGAATGCGACGGGCCGCGTGCCTGGACGTCAGCGCTGACACTGGGCACCGGTGCGGGGCTGGGGGGCTCACTGCTGGCGACGCAACAGCAGCAGGTCACCCCCGGGATGGCCCGGGCGGTCAATCACGGGGCGCTGTGGGGAGGAGTTCTCAGCTTTCTGGGGGCCTCCGCACTGGAACTGGAGGTGGGCCCGGCGGTGGGGACGATGATGGCAAGCCAGTTGTTCGGTGTCGCTGCCGGATATTCGCTCTGGGAGCTGCTCGGCCCGACCTCCGGGGATGTGTTGTTGACTACACTGGGAGCGGTAACAGCGATGTTCTACTACCCGATGATTACGGAAGGGGTGCTGGACTTGCGGCAGGATGATGGTCCCCTGTTCACGGGCATGGCCCTCAGTGCGGTCGCAGGTGGTGTCGGGACGGCCTTTGTTGCACGGCAGTTTCCGATGTCGACGGGGCGCGTTTCACTGATCGGTGCCGGAGGACTGTTGGGAGGGCTGGCGGGGATCGCCGTTCCGGTGATGATCGCCGGGGATCAACTCGGTCCCGAGGGGGCGATGGCCGGGATAATCGTGGGGAATCTGGCGGGCTATGTCACCGCCGGGTACCTGACACGTGATTGGGACGACGAAGAGGAGTTTCAGCCCCGTTCGGTGGGCGTGACCGTGGAGCCGACTCCGGAGTTCGACGGGATGGTCGGATCGGTGACCGGAAGGTGGTAGAGGACCCTGGCGGGTCGTCGCCGACCGGTCGGTCACTGCTTCATCACCAGACACGGACAACACGGGGGCAATTGGCGCGAACTTTCGAGGCGTCTGCCCCCGATGTATACTGGGGTCTCATCTGCATTCCTGATGACCCTATTCGTTTGTTTCGAGTCACGGAGAAATATATGCCAGCCCGGTCGGGACGTGTTGTTGCTTTCTTGGTTCGCATCAGACAGAAACTGGGGGTGACACTGTTCGTTTCGGTGCTGTTGGTGATTGTGGGTATTGCCGTGGGATGCTCGGAGACGGAAGCCGACAGCGAGCCCGACGCCTCGCTGGATGCGTCCACCGATGTCGGCGAACTGCCCTGTCCCGACCGGGAATGCGACGACGGGAAGGTCTGCTACCGGGGGGTCTGCTACGCGTCGTGCGACGACGACGGCGATTGCGACGACGAGCATCGCTGCTGGGATGGCCACTGCGCTCCCAAAGACTGCCAGGGGATTGAGTGCGACGAGAAAGAGGCGTGCTATCGCGGTGTCTGCTATCCCTCCTGTCAGGACGACGCGGACTGCGGCGATGAGGCCAGTTGTACGGACTCCGCCTGTGTCGATTCCTGCGAAGAGATCGAATGCCCCTCCGATCAGGTCTGCTACTTCGGCGCCTGTTTCGACACCTGTGAAGCCCAGGCAGATTGCGACGGGGAGGACCGCTGTGACGATGGTCGATGTGCCCCGCCCGATTGCGATGACATCGATTGTCCGGACGACCAGGTCTGCTACCACGGCACCTGCTATCCCTATTGTGTCGACGAGGATGATTGCGAGTCGGAAGCGCAGTGCGAAGACTCCGCCTGCATCGAGCCCTCCTGTGACGACGGGCTGGTCAGCGGCGAGCAGACCGACGTCGACTGCGGTGGGCCGAACTGTCCCCCCTGCGACATTGGCCAGTCCTGCCTCGAAGAGCGCGACTGCGTCAGTGAGCTTTGTGAAGACGAAGTCTGCGTCGCCTGCATCGTCAATGAGGACTGCGCCGACGATGAAATCTGCGACAACAACATCTGCCTCCCGGAAGACGGCTGTACGTCCGACGATCAATGCGACGATGGAAACGACTGCACCGAAAGCGTCTGTGTCGACGGCGATTGTGAACACGACGCATTTTGCGACGGTTCAGACGACCAGTGCGGATGCACAAGCTGCACCGACTGCACCGAGGATGACGGCTGGTACGACGTGGGAAGCAGCTATGGATGCTGTGATGGTGATGCCGCGTGTAGCTGCCAGGAACAGGAGTACCGCGAATATTTCTGCGATGGCACCGACTGTGACTACGAGGTGACCGATACTCAGACCGTCACCGACGGTTGTTCAAGCTGCGACGGGGACGAGGCCTGCGAGGACGGCGCCTGTGTCACCCAGCCGGATTGCATCGACGATGCCGACTGTGATGACGGAGATTCCTGCACCGAAAACACCTGCTCGGGAGGCAGTTGCCAGACCGATGCCTTCTGTTCGGGGTTGGACACCGACTGTGGATGCAGCAGTTGCACCGACTGCACGACCAGTGACGGCTGGTACGATGTGGGAGCGAGCTATTCGTGCTGCGAAGGAGATCAGGCCTGTAGCTGTCAGGACCAGGAGTACCGCTCGTATTTCTGCAGTGGAACCAGTTGTGACTACGATGTGACCAACACGCGAACCGTAGAGAGTGGATGTACCACCTGTGATGACGGAAACACCTGCACCGCCAGCTCTTGCTCCGGCGGCACCTGCCAGCACGATGACTACTGCTCCGGGACTGCGTCTAGCTGTGGATGCAGCAGTTGCACCGACTGCACGACCAGTGACGGCTGGTACGATGAGGGAGCGAG
>SKMT01000409.1 GCA_007120915.1 Myxococcales bacterium
CAAGTACTACGAGCGGACCGAGCAACGGGGGGTGTACTGGGTGGACGGTGTGTTGCGGGAGACCACACGGGAGGATCATTACCGGCGGATGATGAACGAATACGCCCGTCATCTCCATAAGGTTGAGTTCGATTCGTTGTTGGAGGTCGGCGCCGGGGAGTTGACCACCATCGCCGAGATGGCACGTCGGTTCGGGTCGGACCGGACGTATCACGCCATCGATCTGTCGTTTGCCCGGGTGCACCGGGGCCGGCGGTTCTTCGACGACCTGGGAGCTGACATCGTCGCCTCCCGGGCCAATGCGGTGCGTCTGCCCTACGCCGACGACAGCTTTGACGTGGTGTTTACCGCTCACTGTCTGGAGCATATGCCCCTGGACTATGGCGATGCCATCGACGAGATGGTGCGCGTGGCTCGCCGGGCGGTCGTGCTGTTCGAGCCGTCCTACCGGCTGGGCGATTCGATTCAGAAGATGCGAATGCGCGCCAATGGCTATGCCCGGGGAATCGAGGACGTTCTACACCGGCTCGAAGGGGTGAAACTGTGGCCCCCACGACTGATGCGCAACGCGAGCGCGTACAACCGCACCGCTGTGTTTGGCATTCATATCAACCGGGCCATCGAGGGCGACCAGGGGGGAGAAGGGACCGCGAAATTGGCCTGTCCGGAATGCCACAGCCCTCTCAGGCAGTTGGAGGCAGGACTGCGCTGTGGAACCTGTCAGATTGGTTATCCCGTCATCGACGGTGTCGCCGATCTGGGCGGTGAGGTCGGTTACTCGCTGGCGGCGTCGCGGCATTCGTCTTCAGTGTGAAATGTCTTCCAGTCTTTCGGGGCGTGGCAGGGGGTGGGGTATTCGCAGCAATGTCCATCGGGGGAAAGCGCCCACACGATGACCTGGGCACACATCTCGTCGCTGTCGCGGGGGGCGGGACAATCTTTGGTGGTTTCTTTCTGTTTTAAATCGCTGGAATCGTTGACTTTCTGGTTGGATTCGTCGATCGTTTCGGGCGCCCGGTCTTGTGGTTGCTGATCGGGCTGGGCCGGTTCGGCCGGTGGTTCGTCGTCGGTCTGTTGCTGACAGGCGGCGCAGAAGAATATGAAAACGCTGGTGAAAAGCATCAATGCGAAACGTTTTTTCATGATGTCATTCCCGGTGATAGACTCGTAACGCTGACCCACGGGGGGGGACGAAGAGGGCAGGCATAGTATTCACGGTAACGAAACGGACGGAAGTTTAGCTGAAATGCGGCACCGGCGAGATGACAGCGCCAGGTTTCAAGTTGATCCGAGTGCAGATGTACCCGTTGTGGTACCTCAAGCGAGGAGCAACTGAAAGATGGTGCTGTCAGCCGGCGAGACGCACAATTCAGTTGGATTTCCGTTCGTTTGGCCGTGCAACGCCAAGAGGAAGCTGTATGGCACGACAGACGCGGCGGCGGTATGCGCCGATCGAAAACTACGCGGCGATAGGGAACCTTCGCACCATTGCTCTGGTGGGGCTGGATGGGGCGATTGACTGGTGTTGTTTCCCCTATCTGGACAGCCCCTCCGTGTTTGGAGCGCTGTTGGACGCCGACAAAGGTGGTCGATTTCAAATCGCACCGGCACGACAGGATTTCGACGCCGAGCAGAGCTACTTCGAGCATACCAACGTGGTGAACACCCGGATGAGCACCGGCGCAGGCAGTTTCGACATCGTCGACTGCATGCCGGTCAGCGGCGATCTGGCCGGCTGCGGCTTCTCGAAGGCCAGCCCGGAGATTCACCGGTTTATCCGGGGCATCGGCGGGGAAGTCGACGTAGAGCTGATCTGGGAGCCTCGATTCGACTATGCCCGCGGCGACGTCGCCTTCAAACGCATCAGCGGCGGGGTGCTGGCCCGAAGCGGCTCCCAGGTGTTGAGCCTCGGTGGGATTCCCGGAGACATTCAGGTGATCCACACCGAGCACGGGCCGAGTCTGCGGGCGCGATTTACCGTCAGCTCCGGCGATGAATTCAGCATCATCACCCGCTGGCGGTCCACGAACACTCGCACTGAGGTCGATCGCTGCCGGCGCACTATCAACCGCACCATCGACGCCTGGCGCAGTTGGGTGCACAAGTCCACGGCCACCGGTTCCAGGGGGTGGGCCGGAGACTATCGCGACCTGGTGATCCGCTCCGAGCTGGCGTTGAAGCTGATGTCGCAGGCCGACACCGGTGCACTTGCAGCGGCGGCGACGACGTCGCTGCCGGAGACGATGGGCGGGGTGCGAAACTGGGACTACCGTTACGCCTGGATTCGCGACGCTGCTCATATCGCCCGGTCCTTCTTTGCGCTGGGTCACATCGAGGAGCTGGACTGTTTTATCCAGTGGGCCGAACATGCGCCGTTTCTCAACGGCCACGGCGATGATGACCTGGGGATCATGTACCCGCTTCATCCTTCCACGGGGATGGCCGAAATTGAGCTGGATCACCTGGAGGGCTACCGGGGCTCTCGCCCGGTGCGGGTGGGCAATGAAGCATCGGAGCAGTTGCAACTGGACATCTACGGCGAGCTGTTGGGTGCAGTGCACGAACGGCTGCGACTGGAGGATCGGTTCGACTCCGAGATCAGTCCCTTCCTGACAAGCATGGCCGATCAAGCCTGTAATCGGTGGCGTCAGCCCGACTTTTCGATCTGGGAACCCCGCAACGGCCCCTGCCAGTTCATCTACTCGAAGTTCATGGTCTGGGTGGCGCTGCAACGCGCCTGCGAGCTGCATCAACAGGGATTTATCGGCGGCGACAGCGCCCGGTGGAGAGCCGAGCAGACCAAGATTCGCCGCTGGATCGATCGGCATGGCTACAACGAGGATGTCGGCGCGTTCGTCCAGATCGCGGGCACCGACCATCTGGATGCGGCCAATCTTCTGATGCCGATCTACGGATATCTGTCGGTGGACGACCCCCGGATGCAGAACACCATCGACCGCACGCTCGCGGAGCTGACGCAGGACGACCTGGTGTATCGCTACCATTCTCCCGATGGGCTTCCCGGCCAAGAAGGAGCCTTCGTACTGTGTACGTTCTGGCTGGTGGACGCGCTGACGCTGTCGGGGCGGCTTGACGAGGCGTATCAGATCTTCGATTCGCTGGCGGATCGCACCAATCACGTCGGGCTGCTCTCCGAGCAGATTGATCCGAGCACCGGGGAGTTTCTGGGCAACTTCCCCCAGGCATATTCTCATGTGGGGCTGGTCAACTCCGCGCTCTATCTGGCCGATGCGGAGGGACGGGAGTGCCCGGTGGGCGTGGGCGGCACAGAGTCGCTCGAAGAGCTCTCCGTTCCTTCGGTAGTGGTCTGAATGTGAAAACCGGGGGTTGACTCGGTGGGATGGCGTCGCTAGATCTCGGCGGCGTCATCGCCCCGGGTGAGAATCCCGGGAATCTCTCTCTTGTACAGGACAGGTGGAACGATGTTGTTCAGATGGGTCGGGTGTAGTTTATCCGTAGTAGCGTTGATTCTTTTTGCTGTCGGTTGCGGCGGAGAAGGGCCGGCAGGCCCTCCCGGCGAGGATGCCGATGTTGAAGCGGTTGGGTTCGACGAACACCCCGATTGTGAGGGCGGAGGCGTCGCCATCATCGTCGACGGTAACGAGCAGGACGTAATCTGTGACGGAGCCGACGGTGAAAGCTCGGAGGTGACCACGGAATACCAGGACGACCACCCCGACTGCCCCGCAGGCGGTGTGGATGTGATCGTTGACGGTGAGCCCGAAACGGTCGTCTGCGACGGCACCTCCCCGACGGTGGAGACAGAGCGCGATGACGAACACGCCGAATGCCCCGGTGCCGGCGTCGACATCATCGTCGACGGTGAAACGGAAGCAGTGGTCTGCGATGGAGCCGATGGCGACAGCTCCGAAGTCGAAGCCGAATACGACGACGATCACGCCGAATGCCCCGCAGGCGGTGTGGACATCATCATCGACGGTGATGTGGCCACCACGGTCTGTGACGGAGAAGAGGGTCAGCCCGGCGACACGCCCACCGTGGAAACGGAGCGCGACGATGACCACGCCGAATGCCCCGCAGGTGGTGTGGACATCATCATCGACGGAACCGTCGAAGATACCATTTGTGACGGTGAGA
>SKMT01000065.1 GCA_007120915.1 Myxococcales bacterium
GCAGGCGCTGGAGAGCGTCATCGGTGCGACCGGTCTCGGAGATGATCAACAGCCGATGGATGTACGCCAGGTCCTCGAGAAGCGGCTGATGGTTGGGGTTGAGTAGATTGCCGATTTCCGTCAGATGGGGCAGGGGGGCTTCGGACCAGGTCGGCTCGACGCGGATGGTATCGGTCGGTTCGGCGAGCTCGACGGCGGTTTCGGCGGCGGACTGCCAGTCGGCCTCGTCGGTGGGGTCGGTATGCAGCCAGCAGCGGGTGCAAAGCGAGAAGGTGGCGATGAGCACCAGCAGGATGGCTGCGATGGGAGGGAAGCAGCCGATGGTGGGTTTGGTAGTAGACATCGTGTGGTCTGCGTGGTGCCCCTCAGTCGCGTTGGCGACAGCTCCCCGCTGCGCTGTGCTTGCGGGGAGCGAAGAGAGGAAAGGTCTGCGTGGTGCCCCTCAGTCGCGTTGGCGACAGCTTCTCGCTGCGCTGTGCTTGTGGGGAGTGTTGCCGATCACTCGGCGGCGGCTTTGGTGTTGCCGCCCTGTTTGGCCTCGGAGAGCCCGCCGAGTTGCATGAGCAGATCCCGCTCGAAAAAGGCGTCGTCGCGCTCGGTGTAGGGGGGAATGTGCACGCCGGTGTCCATGCGGATGGCGTCACAGGGGCATGCCTCAACGCAGAGCCCGCAGACGATGCAGCGAAGCTCGTCGATCACGAAGACATCGGGGTATTTTTCGATGTTGGGGTCGTCGTGCTCACCGGCTTCGATGTGGATGCAGTCGGCGGGGCAGATCGTGGAGCAACACATGCACGCGACGCAGCGCACCTGGCCGTCCTCGCGCAGCATCAGCCGGTGCAACCCGCGAAACCGCTCCGGGTAGTAATCGGTACCCTCGTCGGGGTAGGCGCGGGTGAAGATCTGGCGGCGCGACTCCCGGGGGCTGAGATTGCCGAAGAAGTGTTTGGCTGTGACCGAAAGCCCGCGGATGATCTCCGGGATGTAGGATTTCTCCCAGAGACTGGGCTTGATGCGGTTGACTTTCTTGACGTTGACTTCGCCCATGGCGAACTCCTCGGATCTATGTGGCGCGGCGGGGCGGGCCCCGCCGTGGGTCATCGCTTACAGGATGGTGAGAACAAGCGCGGTGATGAAAAGATTCGCGATCGACAAGGGAAGTAGAATCTTCCATCCCAGCGTCATCACCTGGTCGTAGCGGAATCGGGGCAGTGTCCAGCGCATCATGAACTGCAGCCACACCAGCACCAGAATCTTGAAGACCATCGCGCCGATGCGCAGGAAGATCGACACCCAGTACCAGACGTCCTCGCTGAGCCCGAAGGTGGTGTGGATGTCGAAGATGCGGAACCCGTCGGCGTACACGAAGGGGAACTGCCAGCCGCCCAAAAAGACCACCGTGACCAGTGCGGCGATGAAGACGGTGGCCGCATATTCGGCCAGTTGCATCATCGCAAACTTCATGGAGCTGTACTCGGTGATGTAGCCGGCGACGATTTCAGATTCACCCTCCGGAAGGTCGAAGGGAGCGCGTTTGGTTTCTGCGAGTCCGGCGAGCAGGAACAAAAAGAACGCCAGTGGCTGGACCACGATCCCCCACATCGGCAGCCAGTCACCGAGCAGGTGTCCCTGCATGCGGACCATCTCGTTGATGTTGAGGGTGCCGTAGATGACCAGCGCGCCGGCGAGGCTCAGCCCCATGGCGACTTCGTAGGAGATCATCTGGGCGGTGGAGCGAAGCCCTCCGATCAGACTGAACTTGGAGTTGGACGCCCAACCGGCGATTGCAGCGCCGTACACCGACACCGCGGCGATGGCGAAGGCGAACAGAACCCCGGAGTTCATGTGCATGATCGAGAAGTAGTTTTTCCACTCACCACCGCGGCAGACCTCGGTGTAGTGATCGACACCGTAGCCGTCGCCGGGCATGATCACTTCGACGGTGCCCGTGCAGTAGTGGTCCATAAACGGGATGACCGCCCACCCGATCAGCGCCGGCATAAACACCAGCGCCGGTGCGATGGTGTGAAGCAGCTTGTTGGACTGGGCCGGGACGATGTTCTCCTTGAGGAGCATCTTGATCCCGTCGGCGATGAAGTGGGGGAGCCCAAACAAGGACTGCCCAAAGAAGTTCGCCCGGGAGGGGCCGAGACGGTTCTGGATACGGGCAGACTGTTTGCGGTCACCCAGCAGGGTCATCAGGCTCGCCAGCCCCATGACGAAGACGAACACGATTACGATGATTTTTGCCAGGCTTATGAGTATTTCGGCCATGAATTCATCCTCACTTCATCACAGGCGGGCCCGGTCGCACAGGGGCGGCACAGGCGAGGTCATCGGGGTTTATTCGGCCGGGGTCTGAGTGACATCTTCCGGTTCGTCGGCCTCAGTGGCCTGAAACATCTGGTCTTGAATCTGGTGGATGAACGTGTAGCTAAACGGTGTGTCCATCGCCGCGGCAAAACGCATGAAAATCTGCCAGTGGGGCAGCGAATCGCCGTGGGGCTCGAATGCCTTCTCGAAGGGCTGAGAGATGCCGTTGACGTTCACGAAGGTGCCCTCGGATTCGGCGTGCGAGCAGGCGGGAAGCGCCAGGTGGGCCTTTTCGGCGAAGGGGCCGTTGTGCATCGACTGCAGCACGAAGAGATCGAGCTGGTCGACCGCCTCCACGAAGCGTTCGCGCGTTTCGTCGTCGGCGGGCACGTCGGTCTCCATCATGTACAGCGAGGTAATTTCGCCGCTTTCGATGTCGTCGATCAACTGGTCGAAGTCGTCGAATTGGTCCAGCCCGCCGAACACCGCTGCCACACCCTGGCGGTTGGGATTCTTGTCGGCTTTGATCAGGAAATCATCTTCGTAGCCGTCGGGTTTGCCGCCCAGATAGAGGTTGTCGACCTGAAGGGTCTGCTCGACGAACTGCTTCGCCAGGTAGAGGTCCTCACAGCTTGCCTGAGGGCTGATGACGAAACCGAAGGAGTCGGCGCCGTCGTCGGCGACGGCATCGCCGAGTTTGTCGGCCGCCGTCTCGGTGACGCCGTGCCAGTTGACCCGAACGCCGTTGCTGGTGGGATGCAACAGCCGGTCTTCGTGGACTTGCTTGTAGGTCAGCCGGCCTTCATCGCACATCCACCAGTCGTTGACCTCGGGGTTGTACCGGGGTTTGTAGCGCTGGATTTCGTTGCGGAAGTGGTCCAGGTGGATGTTGCAGCCGTTGGCGCAGCCGGTGCAGATGCTGTCGGTCGACTTCAGCAGCCAGACGCGGCATTTGAACCGGAAGTCGCGCTGGGTCAGCGCGCCGACGGGGCAGATGTCGACGGTGCACACCGAGTAGTCGTTGTCGAGCTCTTTGCCGGGGAAGGTGCGGATTTCGGCGGAGTCGCCGCGTTGAACGAGTCGCAGCTCATTGGTGCCGGTGATCTCGTCACAGAAGCGGATGCAGCGGGTGCACAGGATGCAGCGCTCGCCGTCGTAGATGACGTCGGGGCCGATGGGGAAGGCTTTGACCTTCTGGTTCTTTTCGGCGCGAAGCCGCGATTCCTGGGCGTCGTAGGCGACGTAGTAGTCCTGCAGCTTGCACTCGCCGGCCTGGTCGCAGATCGCGCAGTCGACGGGGTGGTTCAACAGGATGAACTCAAGCACCGCCTTCTGGGCTTTGACCACCCGCTGGCTCTTGGTCTTGACGACCATCCCGTCGGAGACCTCGGAGTAGCAGGCCGGTTCCAGATCGGGAGCGCCTTCCACCTCGACGAGGCACATCCGGCAGTTCGCCGGGATCGAAAGCGCCGGGTGGTAGCAGAAGTGGGGGACCTCATAGCCGGCCTGGGCGGCGGCCTTGAGGATGGTCGTTCCCTTCTCGACCTCGATTTCAGTGTCGTTGATGGTGACTTTGGGCATGGTCGTTGACTCCGATGGTCGCCGCGAAAGAAGCGGCAGCACAACGCGGGGTTACTTATCGCACTCTCCGCCGATCATGTTGATGGTATCGAAGGTGGGAATGATGTCAGCGAGCAGCCCACCTTCGATTAGCTTGTGGATCCCACCCATCATAATCAGGCTGGGGGAGCGCACGTGGATCTTCCAGGGCTTTCCGGTGCCGTTGGAGACGATGTA
>SKMT01000682.1 GCA_007120915.1 Myxococcales bacterium
ACACCGTCGCCGCCGGCATTGAGCTGGACCTTCAACCACAAGAAGGCATCGAGATCGAGGAGATCTACGGGTTTCGTCAACGACAGACCGGCGACAGCACCCGGGTTAGCCTCGGCGACATCGGTGTCGGCGAACAACTCAGCGCCGTGGTCGCTCTGGACGCCGATATCGGTGACGTCGAGCCCGGCGATCTTCTCGATATCCTCGGCGCCGACGTCCAATACATGGACCGGATCGCAGGAGACCAGAAAGACGAGTCGCTGCCGATGAAAACCCGAATCACCGACGATGGTGCCGCCATCGAAGACGCCGTTGACGCCGCGGTGATGGCACGAGTGACCGAACAGCGAAGCCTCCACGCTCTCACCGAGATCCGAGCCCACTACGAACAGGGCAACCGCGGTGCCGCACGCCACCGGCTCAACGAACAGCGCGAGCAACTCGCCGAAGCGCGAGACGAGTACGATCTGGACGGCGACCGCGATCCCTTCGAAGCAGTAGAAGGGCTGCTCGAACGCACCGAGCGCACCGGCGAATCCGCCGCTCCCGGTTCCCCCCAGGAGTTCAACGACTCCGCTGAAACCATGCAGGACTCCTTCGACCTGCAGCGCGATCCCGCTGCCTTTTGACCACCGCTGATCATCATCATCTCCCCAACACCATCACCAGGAGTTGTTACCATGCGAAAAGAGACCACCCTCTTGACCACCGCCGCCGTCATCACCGTCGCCTGGATCGGCATCTACATAACGCCCGTATTCGACCAGCCCGACGATCCCACAGATGCACCGCCCCCAACGCACTCATCCGACGAATCCGACCTGCCCCGCGACCAAATCGACGATGTCGACGACCGCGGTCAGTTCGACCCCGCCGAACCGGCCTCTACCGGCTCCGAGGCGATGACCGTCGACGCTGCGCTGTCCCACCCGATGCTGCACCTGGCCGGAGACGACGAAATTCACGCCGAGTTCGTCTTCGAAGCCACCGATGAGGTTCCCGAAGCTCGGGCCCCCCTCAATCTGGCACTGGTGGTGGATCGCTCCGGCTCGATGCGCCAAGAACCGATCGAGCAGGCTCGCCGCGCCGCCCGGGCGTTCGTTGAACAACTTCAGCCACAGGACCGGGTCACCCTGGTGACCTTCGACCACGAAATTATTGTCGACGTCGAGTCCACCCACGTCGACGAAGAGGGAAAACCGCTACTGCTGGACGCCATCGACAACATCCACCCCGGCGGGGCCACCAACATCAGCGGTGCGCTGCGCGCCGGATTCGACGAAGTCGAAACCCATCAAGACCCCGAAATGGTCGATCGGATCATCCTGATGACCGACGGCATCCCCAACCGTGGTATCACCAACGACGAGAAGTTAGCCGCCAAGACCGGAGAGATCCGCCGCAGCGGGGTGACCACCACCGCCCTGGGCTTCGGCCCCAACTATGACGCCGAACTGCTGGCGAACATGGCAGTGGAAGGGGCGGGCAATTTCCGCCACATCGACGACGCCGCCGATCTGGAAGAGGCTTTTGTCGACGAGTTGCAGAACCTGCAGGCTACCGTCGCTTCCGGCATTCACCTTGATCTGTACCCCGGAGAAGGGGTCGAAATCGGTGACGTGTACGGTTTCAGTCAGGATGATATCGACGGCGGCACCCGCATATCCCTGGGCAACCTGGAAACAGACGGACGCCGCAGTGCTGTCATCGAGCTTCACCCCCGGGATATCGACGCCTCCTCCGGCGATCTTCGCGATATCATCGACGCCGAAGTCGACTATATCGATCGACTCGAGGGCAACGACCACCGCCGGGCTCTTCAGCTCGCCGCCACCACCACCGGCAGCGTCGACGACGTCGACGATCATGTCGACTCCGACGTGATGCTGCGGGTCGAAGAACATCGCAGCCTGCAGTCACTGTCGGAAGTGCGCCAGCACCGCGAACGGGGCGACCAACAGGCGGCTCGCGAACGCATCGAACGCGAACAAGAGCGGCTCCAACAGTTGCGCGAAAGCTACGAATCCAATGATTCGGCGCGAAGCTCCGAGGGGTCCAGATCCGTCGATCGACTCGAACGGTTGTTCGACGATGAACAACAGGATGCTTCCCCTGAAAGCCCCGACTTCGAAGCCGCTGACGCCCCCTCCCAGGCCGATGAAGTGCAGATGGACATCCGCCAGGGACGAGGATTCTAGTACCGACCACCCAACGCCCAGCACCCAGCGCCTAGCGCCCAGCGTCCAGCGCCCAGCGCCTAGCGCCCAGCGCCCAGCGCCCGTCTGTTACCGTCGCCGTCTGCGGTCGTCGTCGTCATCATCGTCGTCGTCCTGCTCGACCTCGTCCTGCTGCTCAGGCTCATCGTCTTCGTCGGCATCACGGCGTCGGTCGCGGCGACGATCGTCTTCTTGTTCATCAGCATCGTCCGGCTCCGCGTCGATGCGGTCGCGCATCTGTTGGAACCGCTCCCGCTCGCGCCGATCCGGCACATCGCTGATGTCGCTGATCTGCTCGCGAATGTTTTCCATGCGTTCCTCCGGATTCGGGTGAGTCGACAAAAACGTCGGCGGTGACGGCTGTTCGGACAGCGTTTCGAAAAACGAGATCAGGCCCTGCGGATCGTAATCGGCAGCGATCTGAAACCGCACCCCCGTCTCGTCGGCCTCCCTCTCCTGCGAGCGGCTGTAGGACATCATGAATCCCTGCTGGACCACGGCGGTGACAAGCTGGCCGACAAGCCCCGGCTCCTCGCCCAGCGCCATCGCCGACACCATCTCCGTGCCATAGGCAGCGGTCAGCCTCCGGGCGATATGCCGCTCCGTGACGTGCGCGACCTCGTGGCCCATCACTCCCATCAACTCCGCTTCGTCATCCATCGCCTTGAGCAAACCGGTAAAGACGTAAATTCCGCCTCCGGGAATCGCAAACGCGTTGACCATCTCATCATCATCGACCAGATGGAACGATGTCTCGATGCCATCGGGCATCTCCCCCATCTCCTCGGCGATATCCGAGACCTCCCGGCCCAGGTCTTCAATGTACTCCACCAACACGTCGTCATCGGAAAATTCCAGCTCCTCTTCCAACTCTTCCTGGAATTCTTCACCCAGCTTATTCTCTTCTTCTACTGGCACCAGGGCATCGGACAATGTCCTCCAGAATCCCGGACATCCCACCAGCCCAAACAGGCTGACCACCATCAACAGAACCATCGCCGAATTCATGTACCGACCAGTCATTCTTTTCCTCCTTGGTGTTATCACAGTCCGGATTAACTTATGTTATCGGAGCATAGTTGCATACACGCAATATCAACAGGAGCTGCCATGTGCCTGATCTGCGTTGAGTTTCAAAAACAGCGAATGACCACCGGCGAGGCGCGTCGTGCCCTCGGAGAGATGATCGACGACCTGGAACAGGACCACGTCCAGCAGGTCGAAGAGATGATCGCCGAAGCCGAAGAACAGCAGCAACAACACGACTCGCAGCACACCGACGAATCCGACGACTGATCCTGCGGGAACGACGGGCAGCGAAACTGCCGAAATTCTCTATCAGTCCCGCTTCAGCCGCTTGTATTTGATCCGTTCCGGTACCAGCCCCGCCCCGTCGAGCCGCCGGCGTCGGTCCCGTTCATACTCCGAGTAGTTTCCGTCGAACCATACCACCTGGCTGTCCCCTTCAAACGCCAGAATGTGGGTGGCAATTCGATCCAGAAACCATCGATCGTGCGAAATCACGGCTGCACACCCCGCAAAGTGAAGCAGCGCCTCCTCCAGAGCCCGCAGCGTATCCACATCCAGATCATTGGAAGGCTCGTCCAACAACAGCACATTTGCCTGCTGTTTGAGCACCCTGGCAAGCTGTACCCGATTGCGCTCTCCACCAGACAGCACAGACGTCTTCTTTTGCTGGTCCGCCCCCGAAAAGGCGAACCAGGAGACATAGGCCCTGGCGTTGACCTCCCTGTTGCCCAGCTCGATGACCTCCTCGCCCTCCGAAATCTCTTCGAACACCGTGTTGTCCGGATTCAGATCCCGCTTCTGGTCCACGTTGCCCAGCTTCACGGTCTCACCGATGCGTATTTGACCTTCGTCGGG
>SKMT01000723.1 GCA_007120915.1 Myxococcales bacterium
CGGATGTGAGACGCAGCGGCACCTCGCAAACCAGAAGACCCCGCTGGCCATCCGGCCCTCCCACCGCATATAGTCTCTCCGTTACTTCCCAACAATCACGGAGGCCGCCCATGAAAAAACTCACCCTTCTCATACTCCTCGCCTTCTCGTTCACACTTTTCGCCTGCGACTCCGACGACGAACCCGCAGACGATCAATCCGACGAGCAGACCGCCGAAGCCGACGACTCCCTTGTCGACGACATCGGCGACGGGCTCGAACCGGGCGACTCGGAGCTGAACGTCGACGGCGTCGTCGAGATCATCGGCGAAGCCGACGATGACCGCGGCCCCGCCGACGTCGGCCCCGCCTCCGGGGGCACCAACCACGACGGGCCCTACCGGCTGAGACTGCGCGCGAACACCGAGCGCGACGGCGAAGAGACGACAGCCTACGCCATGGTCGTGCTCCCCGAGGGCACCTCCCCGGGAACCTACGAGTTGACCGACAACAACAGCGCCGGCGACGACGACGCCTACGCGATGTTCCGCGCCACCGCCCAACGCTGGGCCATCGCCCGCGACGTCGAAGGTGAGGTCACCGTCGGTGAAATTGGCGACGAAACCTCCATCGCCTTCGAGTTCGACGCCGAAGACGGCGACGGCGAATCGGTCTCCGTCCACGGGCGCGTCTACCGGCTGGGCTTCGACTACTCCACGGCCATCGAGGCGACCCGGGTGGTCGACGGCGAGGAGTCGGACATCGACTCCGGAAGCTCCATGTACCGCGACAATCGGGACAAATATATCCTGCGGATGGGCCCCGTGACCTCCCAGATATTCATCAACATCCCCGCCGACATCGACGCCGGAAGCTACACCCTCAGCGACGACGCGGAAGACGATGACGTCCTGGAGGTCTCCGCCGACGGCATCGGCGACGTCGACGGCCAAATCGAGATCGAGCGCGACGGCAACTTCGCCCACGGCGAGTTCGAATTCGACGCCGACGGCGACGAAGAGCAGCACGTTTCGGGGCGATTCGAATACATGGACGTCGTCACCGGCGGCGATCGCGAACAGTAACCCCACGCCCCAGACCTGCACGGCTTTCCTCCCCGCGAGGGCACGAGCGGGGAGGTGTCGAACGAATGTGAGACGGAGGGGTACCTCGCAAACCAGAAGACAGCTTTGGCCTTCTGCCCCACCGACCGCATACACTCCCAACTACCATGACCCAGCCCACCGCCGACGACATCGCCGAGACCTTGCAGCAGTGGCTTGCCATCGACTCCACCTCCGGAAACGAACGCCACTTCCTGGAGACTCTCGAACAAACCTTCCACGACGACGGCTGGCAGATCCGACGCCAGCCGGTCGAAGAGGATCGCTGGAATCTGATTGTCACCGACGGGAACGACCCCGAGGTGTTGCTGTCGACCCACGTCGACACCGTCCCCCCCACGCTGCCGGTGCGCCGCGAGGGCGGCACCATCTACGGGCGCGGCGCCTGCGACACCAAGGGGGGGCTTTTGGCGATGGTCCACGCCGCCCGCGGGCTTCGCGACCAGGGCTTCGACGGCATCGGCTTCCTGCTCGTCGTCGGCGAGGAGGTCGACCACATCGGCGCAAAGATCGCCTGTGACCTCGATCTGGACGCCCGGCGCATCATCCTCTGTGAGCCGACGCAAAACCAGGTTGTGCGCGCCCAGAAAGGGATGCTTCGGTTCACCCTTCGCGCCGAGGGCGTCGCCGGGCATTCGGCCTACCCCGGCGATGGTGAATCGGCGGTGAATCCGCTTCTCGACGCCATCGCCGCGCTGCGCAACCACAACTGGCCCGAAGACGACATTCTCGGGCCCACCACCTTCAACGTCGGTGTCATCGAAGGCGGGGTGGCCGCCAACGTCTTCGCTCCCGAAGCCC
This sequence comes from Myxococcales bacterium, assembly GCA_007120915.1. Lineage (GTDB taxonomy): Bacteria > Myxococcota_A > Bradymonadia > Bradymonadales > Bradymonadaceae > SLJM01. The sequence goes on from SKMT01000723.1 coordinate 1,905, forward strand.
GCGCCGAACTGCTGTTTCGCGCCGTCAGCGACACCGATCAACTGCTCGAACAGGTGCAAACCCTCGTCGGCGACGCCGTCGTCATCGACGACCTGGTCTACAACGACCCACTCTTCTTTGAGATCCCCGACGACGTCGAATCCACTACCGTCCCCTTCAACACCGATGCCCCCTATCTGAATGAGCTCGCCGACGTCTGGTTGGTGGGCCCCGGCGACATCCGCGTTGCCCATTCAAAAGACGAGCGAATCGAGATCGACGAAATTTTTCGGGGCATCGAACTGTATCAATCTCTGACAAAACGAGTGCTTGAATTAAGAGGTTGAAGGCTGTCGGTTGCCCTTTACATTGGACCCCTAGTCGACATATTTGACTATGGTTCGACGAGCCTTCACCCGCCCGTCCCCCCCCGGGGACTATCCAACGGAGGATCCATGAAACATCCCCCAGAATCTCTCACTGAGACTTCGAGCCCCGTAAGCAGTCCCCACCCTGCACTGCAGGCGCTGCTGCCCCGGCTCGGCTCCATCGGAGCCAGATCCGAGAGCCGCCCCGTGTTTGACGACCCCGCCGAGGTGGAAGCCTACCTCGAAAAACACGAGGATCATCCCGAGCAGTTTCACCCCGTTCCGGTGTGGGCGATCAATCACAAGGATCTGACCCGCAGCGAGGTGGTCAACTGGTCGTACCGGCGCTGGCTGAACTGAACGGCGCCGACGTCATCTGCTAATTTTTCGACGCCGCCTGCCGACCTCAATGTGGTCCAGGCGGCGTTTTTTGCGACACTGAATGGAGATGTTCCATGGCCCTTGTCGAAAGCAATGAACCGGAGCTTGGAAGCAAGGCTCCTGACTTTGAGTTGCCCGCCACCGACGGCAACACCTACAGCCGCGACGACTTCGACGACGCCGATGTGCTGGTGGTGATGTTCATCTGCAACCATTGCCCCTACGTCAAAGCAGTGCTGGACCGGCTGATCGCGCTGGGCAACCGTTGGGACGACGACGAAGTCGCCTTTGTGGCCATCAGCCCCAACGACGCCGAGCGCTATCCGGACGACAGCTTCGAGAACATGGCCAAGCTGGCCGATGAGAAGGATTTCCCGTTCCCCTATCTGTATGACGAATCCCAGGATGTGGCCCGGGCCTACGGCGCGGAGTGCACTCCCGATTTCTTCGTGTACGATGATCAGCGCAGCCTCGCCTACGCCGGGCGGCTCGACGACAACTGGAAAGAACCCCAGAAGGTCGAAAAACAGGAGCTTCGCGACGCCATCGTCGCCCTGCTCAACGGACAACGCCCCGACGAAGAGCAGCACCCCTCGATGGGCTGCTCCATTAAATGGAAACAGTGACCGAAGCGGTACTCCATGTTCGGCATCTCATTCGCAGAGCTGGCGATTATCTTCTTGCTGGTGCTCATTGTCATGGGCCCCGAGAAGCTGCCAGAGGTCGCCCGGTGGGCTGGCAAAGGGCTGCGCGAGCTGCGCAAAGCCTCCAATACGGTCCGAAACGCGCTGGAAGCCGAGCAATTCGACAATCCCACGCCGTCCTCACGGCGCATCAAATCAGCCTCGCCCGGCGCCTCGTCACCCACATCGACCGGCGCCTCGTCACCCACATCGGCTGACTCCTCCGCTGCGGCCGACGCCGAACCGGACACCGCGTCCGGTGGGCTCGATCAGATCGACGGCGACCGCTTCGACGAGATGCTCGAGCGGCAGTATCAACTGGGCGCCGACGAACGCGGAACCGACGCCGTCGACATCGCCGACGCTGAACAGACCGACGACACCGCCACCGTTGAGCTTCCGCGACCCAATCCCGACGCCGGCGCCGCGCTGTTTGACGTCGCACTGCCGGCGACTGTATCCGCAGAGGCGGCCTGATGAGCGATGACACAAACATCGAACAGTCCAGCATGGGCTTTCTGGACCACCTCGGCGAGTTGCGCCGACGAGTCGTCTACAGCCTCATCGGGCTGACCCTCGCCTTCGGGGTCTGCTGGCTGTTTCGCGAGCAGATCTACGACTTTCTGAAACTTCCCCTCACCTTCGCCGCCAACAACGCCGAAGCCGACGAAGCCGTCGCCGCGTTGCACCAGCAAGATCTGACGGAGGTCTTCTTCGTGCTTCTGAAGGCCTCCCTTCTGGCCTCGGTCTTCGCCTCCGCTCCCATCATCCTGTACAAC
>SKMT01000228.1 GCA_007120915.1 Myxococcales bacterium
CAAGCTCCTCCAGGTTCTCGCGCGGGGTGTGGCAGGCGGTGCAGTGAGCAGCGGTGTGAAACAGGTATTCGCCCCGGGCGATGACCTCCGGGTCATCCGTCGCCTCAATTTCAGGCGTCGGTGTATCCTCGAAGGTCGGCGGCCAACTCATCGTCAGCCAACTGACGAATCCTACCGCCGCTACAACACCTACAGCGGCCATACCGCCGCCGAACTTCAGAAGACGCATTTTCATCGATAGCTCCGTGGTCACCAGCCAGACAGTTTCAGTGGCATCGTCACTGTCGCCGCTATGGTACCTGAGATGCAACCGTTTTGTTGGATTTTGTAAGCCCTGCGAGCTGAAAGCCCACGCTGGGCATCGCTACGAATCTTTGCGTGACAATCGTCGCAGATTTGTCTGGCCCTGTGGTAGACTTGATCCGCTGTATTTAAGCGATCGGGTAGCCAGATCACGCTGCACTGCGAACGATTGTTCTGACGGTCATGTCCGTGCTGAGCTGCCCGCTGTTTCTCGGCTGTAAAGCGCCTTTGCCGGGTGGACAGAACCTGGAAGATCGGGTGGTCATAGAGGATACCGATGGGCAGAATCAGAAGCGATTCGTCGGAAGCGAAGAAGCGTTTATCTGAGTTACTAACGTGCTCTCAGTCGGACCCCGCATCGATCTATGAGCAGTCGTTGGAAGTGCTCGATGAGTTCGTTCCGGTGGGGATGCTGATCTCTTTTCGCGTCGTACAACTGGAGGGGACGTATCACTACGACGGCCTGCAGGTGCGCGGAGGACGCAATCTCGACATACTGGCAACGGAGTATGACGGTTCGCCGATCCTGAATACTCCGACGTTGCAGCCTCGGCGCCCCGCCAGACGTGAGATCAACCAGTTTCAGATCGATGACCTGCGGCGGCCCGGCCTGGAGGGGACGCCTCTGTACGACAACTACGTCGATCCACTCGACGTCCACAGCGCCTGTCGGATGCTCGTCTACCGTCAGGGGCAGCTCGCCGGCTGGATCGGAGTTCATCGCCGCGCCGATCAGCCGATGTGTAACGGTCGTTTTCGCCGCCGGCTCAAACAGATCGCCGACCCTCTTCGAACCGCGCTCTCCGTCGCCGATCAGATGAACAACGACGATCTGTTCGACGGCGAGTTGTCCGCGGTGCTCGACCCGGACGGGACGTTCGAGCACTACTCACCGGAGCTGGACCAATGGCTGACCAGACCTCGTCGGGCCTCCGTTGCTGATGCGGTACGTCGACTCGACGCCGGCGACATCGACGCCTGTGCGGAGGTAATTTCGGGAGTGGAAGTGCGTATTTCGAGACTGACTGGACCGCAGAGCATCCGGTATCTCGCCCAGTTTACCCCCGGGAGGTCTCCGATGCTAGATCCGACGGCTCGACTGACGGAAGCACAGCGCGAGATCGCTGAATTTGTCGCAGCGGGAGCGACCAATGGCGAAATCGCCGAAGAGACCGGACGGAGTATCTTCACCGTCAAGAGCCATCTGCGCGATATCTACGAACAGTTGGACGTGCGCAATCGAGTCGACCTGACAGCGCTGCTGGCAGATCAGTAACGACAACGGCGCGACAGCCCCGGACACCCGAAGTCGTCGCGCCGCTGTTTTGGCCACATGCTGCTTCAGTCCAGATCGACGGTGAATATCTCGGAGCGGATCCCGTCCGGCCCCGGATTCACCTCGCCCTGATTCCCACCTTCGCCGGCCTCGCCGAGGTCGAAGTTCACGTCGTCCTCATCGACGTCTACCGAAGCGTCGTCGTTGTGCATGATGCCAATGGAGGGGCCACCTTCGCCTCCACCGCCGTCACCTCCGTTGCCTCCATCTCCACCGCTGCCGCCGGAGCCACCATCGGGTGTATGGTCAAAGCTCCAATCACCGCTTGCACCGCTGCCCCCATCTCCTCCGGAGCCACCCGACCCTCCGGCGGCTCCATCTCCGCCGATAGCTCCATCGGCAATGACGAATATCCCGCTGTCGACGGTCAACGCCGAATCCCGCACCAGAATACCAACTGATCCGCCGGCCGACCCGCCGCCTTCGCCCCCCTCACCACCACAGCCACCGGTACCTCCGGAACCCCCACCCCCACCGGTGTATGCTTGGCACGGAACGCCGTGAACGTCGCCTCCACCTCCCCCACCGCCTCCGCCACTTCCACCAGGGTCGCCGGCGTCTCCGTCGAGTCCGGAAGCCCCCTGATATGCCACTCGCCCAGGCTCGCCGAGCTCCAACATCGGATCGGAGGTGACCGAACTGGCCGTGGCTCCTGCCGCTCCATCCGAGCCATCATCTCCGGACGATCCATTGCTACCCGCACTGGCTCCACATAACGGGCCGTGCCGGTCATTGCCTCCATTGCCACCGCTAACACTACCGGAGCCACCGGCCTGCCCCGACGAGGCGCCGTATCCAGCATTCCCACCACTTCCGCTTTCATCGGGATCATCTCCGTAGGCGCACGACCGCGACCGCGCCGAGCCCCCGTCACCGCTGTTCGTGGCGCCATTCAGCCCGTTCAGCCCGGACGTACCAGTGGAGCTTTCGCCGCCATCTTCACCATCCATCCCCTCCCCCGTCTCGATATCGGCGCCGATCAGCTCGACATCGCCTTCATTCTCGAGCAGCGAAATCCCGACGGAACTGCCCGCCGTCGGCTCACCGTCGATGTACTGGAGCGTGGCATCACCGGCATTGATGACAACATCTTCCCAGAGGCTGTCCTCCTGTTGGCCGGCCATCACGATGCCGTAGCCCCCGGGCCCGGTCTCGACGTCGATGTCCGACAGATCGGCGTGGCCATCATTGTCCTCGAGCACCAGACCATCACCTTCCTGCTGGGTGTTGATCACCGCATCGGTGATATCGACATAGCCAGCTTCAATGATGTGAATCCCATTTCCGCCTTCGCCTCCGGCGACGTCAATCTCATTGGCAGTCACGCCTCCGGCAACTTCGAGGGCGTAGAACCCGGCTGCATCGCCGGCGTCGATGTTAACGGTCTCCAATTCCAGCGAGCCGTCAATTCCTTCGGCGACCATTCCGGCGCCACCGGGTCCGGCAACCAGATCGACTTCGCTCAGCTCGATGTCTCCACCGCCGTCCAGCGCCAGCAACGCATCTCCATCGCCATCCTCACCGGCTGAAATATCGAGGTGAGACAGCGTGACATCGCGGTCGTTGTCCATAATCACCAAACCGTCGGCGCTGTCGTCGTCGCCGTCCTCCGGTTCCAGCGTCAACAACTGCAGTTCCACGTCGTCCTGGTTTTCGGTGATCTCGATTGTGGCGCCGGAGATGACGGTCTCGAAGATGGTATCCCGGTCCCATTCACCGTCACCGGCGTCATTGTAGCCGCCGTAGAGGCTCACTCCGTCCGTCAGGACGATCTCTTCGTCTTCGTACTCCCCGTTGCCGATGTATACCTGGTCTCGGTCATCGGAGTTCTCGGCGATCTCGACGCCGCGCTCGATGGTGTGCACCGGGCTTTCCGCCGTCCCGTTGTTGAGGTCATCGCCGAACTGGGAGACGAACACCGCCCTGGAGGCATCGCCGTCGACACCATCGCAGTTTTCGTCGGCGAAGTTTTCTGGATCCGGTGCATCATCCTCGAGGCATTCACATCCGGTCTCCGGGTCATCGTCTTCGGTGACATACCCGTCATCGCAGCTTTCGATGTAACAAGCTCCGTCTTCATCACAGCCGCCAGTGCCGTTCTCCACGTCACAGTCGCACTCTACGCAGGTGTCACCGTCGAGGACGTGCTCATCGTCGCAGTCACAACTGACGTATCCGCTTTCGTCCTCCGTACAGGCGCCGCCAGAGCCGCAGTCCAACTCATCACAGCCGGACACACAGGTGGACTCGTCGCAGAAGGCGTCCCCCTCGCAGTGCGCATCCTCGTCACACTCCACACAGGCTTCCTCCACGCAGTACTCGTCGCAGTCGGCATCATCCGTACACTCCGGGTCCTCCTGCTGCTGCTCCTGGTCATTCGCATCGTTGTTCCCGGCGTCGGACTCCGCATCGCCACATGCGGCAAGTGCAACTGCAAGGAACGTCACTAC
>SKMT01000269.1 GCA_007120915.1 Myxococcales bacterium
CTACCTGCGTCCAGGTATCAACAGCCATGCGCTCTCGGAGGTGAAGACCGACCGGGGGTGGATGGCCGTCGAATCGATCGATCCGCTGGTGGGTGTCGACGCCGAGGGAACTCCCTACACCATCGGTGATATCCGGGAGGGGGTTGTTGATGGTCAGATCGATGATGCCACATTCGGCGCGGCGATACCGGACAACTTTTTCGACGGAAAGTTCGTATACGTGTACGGCGTGCATTCCCGCCACGGATACTTCTTTGAGCCCCACCTGCCGGTGCCAGAGGTACACTGGTCGAAATTCAGTTTTTCATCAGCCCCCTAACACCGACTACCGACCACCCATCACCGACCACCGACCACCGACCACCGACCACCGACCACCAACCACCAACCACCGACCACCGACCACCGACCACCGACCACCGACCACCGACCACCAACCACCGACCACCGACCACCGACCACCGACCACCCACTCAGTCTTCACACTCGTATTCGGCGTTGCACCAACTGTCGCCGGGGCAATGGAAATCCTGCTCGCACTGGGCGCAGAAATACATCGGGTCGCCGCTGGAGAGATCGAGTTCGCTGGCGCAGACCTGCCCGGTGTCGCAGTCGTCGTTTTCGAGGCATTCGTGGCAGTTGTAACCATCATCGTCACAACGGTCCTGCTCGGGGCAGTCGTCATCTCCCAGGCATTCGACGCATAATTCGGAGTCCTGTTGACAGAACCCGGGGCAGTCGTCGTGGTCCTGGCAGCCCTGGCATGATTGAGTGTCTGCGTCGCATTCATGTTCGTCGGGGCAGTCATCATCGTCGATGCAGTCGACGCAACTGCCCCCATCGCAAAGCGCGTCATCGCAGTCCTCGGTGACGATGCATTCTACGCAGACAGGCGAGTCCGGGCCCGCGTCGCAGATATGACTTCCGGGACAGTGGTCATCGCCGGTGCAGGCGACGCATTCGTTGGAGTCGACGTCGCACGCCGCGTCGCCCTCCGGATCGCAATGGGAGTCATCAAGACAGTCGACGCAGCCGTGCTCGTCGTGGCAGACCATCTCTCCGTCGCAGTCGTCATCGTCCGTGCATTCCGGGGAGTCGGCGTCAACGTCGGTGTCCAGGTCAGTATCGGTGCCGGCATCGGTGTCGTCGGTGTCCGTGTCCGTCACGTCACTGTCTCCGCCGTTGCTTCCGGTGTCCCCGGCGTCCAGGTCCCCGTTGGATCCATTCGGAACCAGCCCCGTATCCGGCGATGACTCCAGGCCCCCCTCCGCACAGGCGAGTAGGAACGAGAATCCGATAATCAGCGCCGGCAGAAGCACTGCGCCGGTACAGAGTTTCTGTGTCCGCATGTTCAATCCCTCAAAGGACGGCGCATAGCGCCGATTTTTTGACCACTGCACGCCACATCATGATCAAACCGGTGTTGAGGTGCAAATGCCGATGGTCGTACAGGGAGGGCTTCTGGTTTTCGCCCAGCGCCCAGCGCCCAGCACCCAGCCAACTGATTTTGGGCCTGTGTAGGGGAGTTTACTTTTCAATTGCATCTTCGACATACCACGACCATCCAGCAGGGAGCACCTTATGGCGATGCGCTTGAACGAAGTTCATCCTGCCCTCACGCACTATCCTCTGGCATTTCTGCCCGCTGCCGTCGGGCTCGACGTGGCGGCCCGGTTCACGGATCGCGACGACCTGTATCGCGTCGGTGCCATTGCGATGCCGATGGCAGCGGTATGTGCCGCATTTACGGGCGCTTCCGGGCTGATGGCCGAACGACAGGTAGAAGTGGTGGACGACGAGGCGGGATCGATGTTGTCGACGCATCGAAATCTGAACATCGCCGCTGTGGCAGCTACTTCGGCGATGGCGGTGCACCGGGCGAGAAATCACCGGCCCGGATGGGGCTATCTGGCGACTGGTATTGGTGTATGCGCTTCCCTGGCATACAGCTCCTATCTGGGAGGGCGGATGGTCTATGCGAAGGGGATGGGGGTGAAACGCGCAGGAGGACTCCAGCCGGAGCAGGCCCCAAAGCTGGTACCCGGCAACATGCTGTCGGCGCTGGGTCTGGCGGCCCGCCAGATCGGACAGACTGTTCGGACGTTGTTTCAGCGTGTCATCCCCCCAGATCTGGAGTTCGGCCCCGAGCCCGATAATCTTCAAAAAGGTATTGAAGCCGATAACGCCTCCGCCGGCGCGTTGCCCCTGGGATCATCAAATCGGCCGATGAGCTGATTGGCCCGGTGTAAGCGGTTAGTGGGGTCGTGGGGTCGCGACTCTGAGGATCGGATCGACCACTGGTGTTCATACTGGTTCATGATCGGGATCATCGATTCTTCGATCGCTTCCATGTTAATACAATCCACTGCCCCCTATTCGTTGAAGCTGGAATTGTATCTGCTGAGACTGATGACCTTCGAGGTCGCACCACCGCCTTCTATTGGAGACGCCTGAACTACGGCTAACTAAGATTTGTGGGGAGCTTCGTGTGACCCACGGAGGTACACGACCCCAGGACCCCAAGACCCACGACGCCACGACCCCACGACCCCGGAACTGAAAATGAACTGGTTTTCTTCGAAACTCTACGATCCAATTATGCGCCATTGCGAGGAGGCGTGTCTGCGCGACTGGCGGCGCGAATTGCTCGCCCAGGCCGAAGGTACGGTGGTAGAGGTGGGTGCCGGCACCGGGGCGAATCTGGAGTTTTATCCCGATGACGTTGACGAAGTCATTTTGACGGAGCCCGCCCCGCACATGCGTGACCAGTTGCTGGAGCGGGTTGCACAACAACCGAATCCCGATCGGTTTACCGTCGACGAGCGCCTCGTCGAACAGTTGGAGCCGGCCGACGGGGGGTTCGACACGGTGGTGATGACCCTGGTGCTGTGCTCGGTGGATGAGCCTCGCGAGGCATTGCAGGCGGTGTGTTCAGCACTGAAGCCGGAGGGGAAGCTGATCTTTCTGGAGCACGTCGCTTCTCGCCGCGGCGGTCGGCACACCGCTCAGCGGATCGTCGAGCCGGTCTGGAAGGTCTGTGCTGGCAACTGTCATCTGACGCGCCGAAGCGGCGAAGCGATCGAAGAGGTGGGCTTCGAACTAAAGTCGATGAAGCGAGAAGAGATGAAGACGTTGATTCCCTTCATTCGACCCAGCGTTCGCGGGATAGCCGTCAAGAAGTGAGCTGCGCACCGTTTTGCGCAGCAGATTGCGCGTCAATGTTTGGGAACTCGCCGGGTCGGAGTAGCCGGCCCCCATCGGTTCCAACCGGGAGTTCCCACTATGGCAGACAAGAACTACTACGACGTGCTGACCAACTGGCTCAAGAACGCCTACAACATCGAGACCACTCTGGTGCAGATGCTGGACAACCAGGCAGAGCGGGCCGGTGGGTTCACCGAGCTGCGCTCACAGCTTCACGGCCATCGCGAGGCCACTCAGCGCCACGCCCAGATGGTCAAGGAATGCCTGGAGTATCTGGGAGAGGATGTCTCCGAGGTGCGCGCTCAGGCATCAAAACTGTTCGGTGAGGTCCAGTCGCGAATGGTCGGGGTATATGGTGATTCGATCGTGCGCGATGCCATCGTCGGTGCCATGGTCGAGCAACTCGAGATCTCGACATACAGCGCGATCATCACCCTTGCTGACCAGTTGGGCGAACAAAAAATCGTCAACAATTGCAGCGAGATTCTCGAAGATGAGCGCAACATGCACGGGTTTCTCGAAGATCATCTCGAGAAAGTCGTCAATCGCGCCTACGAAGAGGATCTTCTCACGAAGTGATCTGGAGGATCTGGGCACTGGGCTCTGGGCGCTTGGCGCTGGGCGCTGGGCTCTGGGTGCTGGGTGCTGGGTGCTGGGCGCTGAGCTCTGGGCACTCGGGTCCGTTGAGTTTGCACAACCGCCTTCTATTGAGAACAACTAATATTTGTGGGGTGCTTCGATCGACCTGCGGTGGCGAAGGATCCAGCCCCCGGCGCCAAGCGCCAAGCGCCCAGCGCCAAGCGCCCAGCGCCAAGTGCCAAGTGCCAAGCGCCCAGCGCCAAGCGCCAAGCGCCC
>SKMT01000424.1 GCA_007120915.1 Myxococcales bacterium
ATCGTCGTCGGCAACGCCGAGAAGAGACTCACCGAGCAGGTCGGCGACTACGACCATGTCTATGTCGCTGACAACCCCGGCGCAGAAGGGATTTTGGAGGCACTCGAACAATTCGAACCGCTCTCCAATATTCAGGGCCCGCTTCCCGTCCAACCCACTGCCGACGGCGGCGACGCCCAGTTGGTGATGGTCTACCACCGGCTGCCCTTCGAGGAGCACGAAGACGAAGACGGCGAGATGGTGCGAACACCACCGAGCAGCCCCAATGGGATCATCCCCACCCTCCTCGATTTTTTCCGAAGCGGCTATCGCGGTTCCTGGGTCGCCTGGACGCTGCGCGACCAGCGCGATCCTGCGCAGTTCGATCCGGACGTCCAACTCGATGATCCGTCGCTTCAGGATTTGACGTGCAGCCGTATCGCTCTCACCGAAGAAGACGTCGATCGGTTCTACAAGACCTTCTCGAAGGAGGCGTTGTGGCCGGTGGTCTTCTCATTTCCCAGTTACGCCTCTTTCGACCATGACCACTGGGAACACTACGTGGAGATCAACCGGCTGTTCGCCCAACGCACCGCCGAAACCGCTGAGCATGGCGCCGTAGTCTGGGTGCACGACTACAATCTGTGGATGGTCCCCGGGATGCTGCGGCGGATGCGCCCCGACCTGAATATCGCATTCTTCCACCACACCGCGTTCCCGCCGCCGGACATCTTCAACATCCTGCCCTGGCGCCGCGAAATCGTCAGCAGTCTGCTGCAGTGCGACTACGTCGGTTTTCACATCCCACACTACGTCGAAAACTTCGTCGGTGTGGTCCGATCTCATGCCTCCGCCCGGGTGCTGAACCACGAACCCTGCGCCCCCCGGTTTCTGACCTACGGCTGTGCGATGGGCGTCGACGAGGTGGTCACCGAGCTCGAAGTGGGCTCACGCAACTTGAGGCTCGGCGCTCATCCCGTGGGCATCAACGTCGATCATATCGATCGGCTACTCACCGAGTCCCACATCCAGAACCGCATCGATCAGATGCTCGATGAGTTCAACGGGCGCACCGCCGTGCTCTCCGTGGAACGACTCGACTACGTCAAAGGCCCCCTCGAGAAGCTGCGCGCCTACGAACAACTGCTCGAAGACCACCCCGAGTACCGCGAAGAAGTGATCCTGATGACCATCCATACCCCGCCGTCGAAGGGGATGGAGGCTTATGACGAAATCCGCGAACAGCTCGAAGGGGCCGTCGGCCGGATCAACGGCAAATTCGGCACCCTCGACTGGACTCCGGTGCGCTACTTCTTCCAGACCTTCCCTTTCGAAGACGTCATTGCCATGTATGCCGCCAGCGACATCGCCTGGATCACCCCCCTTCGCGACGGGCTGAATCTGGTCGCCAAGGAGTTCGTCGCCACTCAGGGACTCACCGACTCCGACGGAGTGTTGCTTCTGTCGGAGTTCGCCGGAGCCGCCGTCGAACTGCACGGAGCGCTTCTGACCAACCCCTATGATTCCGCCGCACTGGCAGACGGACTGCACCGAGCGCTGTCACTGGACGAAGGAGAACGCCGCATACGTATCGACCGGATGTTCGACATCGTCGCCACCAACGATGTCGACAAATGGGGGCGCCGATTCCTCGACGCCACCACGGCCCACCGAAAGCAAGGAGTCGAGTCTTCCGATGACGCCGAATCCGGTGTTGATTTAAAGATCAGCGCCTCCTCGAACACCGCTGCGCTTACCGGGGACGACTGACCACCAGCGATCTCTGTAACCGGACCCCTCTCACGCCGACGGGGCGACCATGGAGCCACAGCCCGGACTCCACGCCATCGACTGGGGCATCCTGATTGTCTATCTGGTGTTTGCCCTGGGGGTCGGGTTCTTCGTGCGCGAGCTCGCCGAATCCGACAAGGAGAGCTACTTTCTGGCCGGGCGCACCCTGCCATGGTGGTGGGCCGGCGCCTCCATCGCCGCCACGACCTTCGCCGCCGACACCCCCCTGGTGGTCACCGGAGAGACCGCCGGGCGCGGGATCTCCGGCAACTGGCTGTGGCTGTCCTGGATCGGTGTGCACGCCGCCGCCTTCGTCTTCTTCGCCTCCAAGTGGTCCAAAAGCGGCGTGCTCACCGACGCCGAACTGGTCGATATCCGCTATTCAGGCCGACAAGCCCGCGCGCTACGCACCGTACGCGCTCTGGTGTACGGCGTGCTGGTCAACGCTATCATCCTCGGGTGGGTATTGTCGGCGATGGTGATGATCTGCGAGCCCTTCTTCCACTGGGACCAGTGGTTTCCCGCCGCCTACGAACTCGTCGCCACGTGGTGGCCCGAAGACACTCCCATGGGCGATCCTTCCGACGGGATGACCATCCTGTTTTTGCTCACTCTCGTCGGCCTGTATTCAGCACTGGGTGGCATCCGGGGGGTGATCTTCACCGACCTGGTCCAGTTGACCATCGGGCTGGTCGCCAGCTTCTGGTTTGCCTGGGTCGCCTGGACCGAAACCGGCGGGCAACAGGGGATGATCCAGGGGCTGTCCGAACACTACGACGACCCCGGGGAGTATCTGTCGTTTTTCCCGGAGTTGACCGTCGACTGGTTTGGCGAGGGCGAATGGGCGGGGCTGGAAACACTCGCCGAGATGCCCGTGGTACTGGCCACGCTGTTCGGGGCCTATCTGATGGTTCAGGCCTATGCGAACTTCCCGGCCGACGGCGGCGGCTATTTCATGCAGCGGCTCAACACCTGCAAAAGCCCCCACCACGCCCGACAGGCGTCTCTTCTGTTCATCGTACTCAATTACATCGTTCGCACCGGTCCCTGGTTCATCGTCGCCGTCGCGGCGCTGATTCTGATCCCGCTCGGCGCGGAATCGGAGGTTTTCCATGGCGCCGCAGAAGTGGTCGGCGAAAACCGGGAACTCGCCTATCCGGTGCTCATGGACCAGTTGCTGATCCCCGGGGTGCTGGGGCTGCTTTTGACCAGCCTACTCGCCGCGTTCATGTCGACCATCGACACCCACATCAACTGGGGAGCGTCCTACCTGGTCAACGACCTGTATCTATGGGCGAAACCGGACGCCACCAGCCGCGACGAGGTGCGAGTCGCCCGGCTGTGCGTGATCGGATTCGTGATTCTGGCGGTGCTGGTGACCTTTCGGATTGAAACCATCGGTGAGGCATGGCGCTGGGTCGCCACCATCGGCGCTGCACTGGGGATTCCCACCGCCCTTCGCTGGCTGTGGTGGAGGCTCAACGCCTCCGCCGAACTCTGCGCCATCGGTCTCGGGCTGGTGGTCGCTTTTGCACTGGGCTTCACCGAGATTCCCTTCGAGATCGAACTGGTCATCATATCTGCGTCCAGCCTGGCGGGAATGGTCGCCGGTATGGTCTTCGGGCCGGAAAGCGACGACGAGACAATCCAACGGTTCATCGATGACGTCGAACCCGACGGGGTGTGGCCCGACCGCCCGATCGCTGAGGGGCTGCGCCAGATTGTCGGGCGAACCGCAATCTGGGTCGGCGTCGCCGGCGGAACCATCGCCGTGCTCGCCGGGCTGTATCAGTGGATTCTGCTCGCGAAGACCGCTCAGGGTATCGGGCTTCTCGTCGCCGGAGCGGTGGCGATGTGGGCCGCCACGCGGGCTCTGTCGATGGACGGGCTGGGACAACAATCCGACGACAATAACGAGCATCAAAGCTCCTCTTCACACCACCAGACTCCATGAACTCCGATCCGTTGCCCTACAACGAATCCTCTACCCTCTGCGTGGCGGGGCTGGTGTACTTCGAGGTCTTTCTGCCCCGAAACGCCGGCGACATCCCCCTGGGCCGCGAACTCTTCGTCGATGACATCGGTGTTGGCCTCGGCGGAGCCCTCAACTGCGCCTCCGTGGCCGCCGCCCTCGGGGTCGACACCACACTCGCCCACCCCCAGGGTCGCGGACACACCGATGCCGCCGTCACCGCAGAACTGCAGAGACTGGCTCTGAACTCCCTGACCTGGACCGCCGATGACGACCCCGCCATCTCACTGGTGCGCTCCGATTCGGGAGACCG
>SKMT01000009.1 GCA_007120915.1 Myxococcales bacterium
ACGGGGTTGACTTCGTTGGTGGGGATTTCCGGTTTCTGCCAGTTGAACCGCCGGGCGTGGTAGGGGCAGGCAGCCTGGCAGTAGCGGCAGCCGATGCACCAGTTGTAGTCGATGACCACGACGCCGTCTTCTTCTTTCCAGGTCGCCTCCACGGGGCAGACGTCCACGCAGGGCGGGTCATCGCACTGCAGACACTGCACCGGCATGTAGAACTTGCCCGGTTTGGGCACGGTGTGATCGTAGTCGGCGGTGCCCTTTTCGAAGTCCATCGACCCCTGTTCCATCTCGAACACACGGATGTAGCTGTTGTTGGTGCGTCGGTCGTGGTTGTTTTCCTTGTGGCAGGCTTCCACGCACTTTCTGCAGCCGTTGCACACCGACAGGTTCAGCGCGTAGCCGAACTGAACGCCTTCCTGGGGTTTGGGGTCGTCGATGTCGACGTCGGCGCCGTATTCGTCGAGTGTTTCCTGTTCGAGCCGGCGCAGGATCTGCTGCATTTCGTCGTCGGACAGCCGCTTGTAGTGCTGCTGGAGAAACTCCTCCATGGACTGATCGGTGGACCATTCGCGCAGCGGAGCCATCGCCCGCGCGAAGGCGGCGGCGCCCAGGGTTGCGCCCAGCGCCTTCATGGCGGTGCGGCGGCTCATGCCGAATTCCTCGTCGTCTTCGGGGGGCGACGAGTCGTCGGGGGCGGTGTTTTTTTCGGGGGCGTCGGTCATCGGGGACTCCGCATTATTGAGTGGTACCGAAAAACCGGTCGCGAGGTGGGTCGGCGGGGGTGACGTCCGGGAAGGCCGGGTCGTGTGGGTCGTGGCAGGTCACGCAGTGGTTTCGTACCCGTGCGCCCTCGGTGCGGTCCCAGTAGCCGGAGGCGCCACCGTGGGCGCCGTGTTTGAACGAGCGGTACTCCGAGCTGTGGCACTGGGCGCACTGCTCGATGGTGTCGTCGAAGGCGAGCTGGGTGCCGTCGGCGAGTTTGAGTTTGTCACGGTCGTCGGTGGCGTGGCAGCTCGAACAGCTCAGTTGGCCGTGGTCGAACTCCATGTCGGTGTGAAAGTCGCTCAACTGCGCCGGTGTGTCGGCGGCCGGTTCGCGTTTGTTGCCCTCGGTGTGGCAGGTGGAGCATTTCACGCCCACCGGCTTGCCATGCAGATCGGTGATGCCCGTCTTCAACTCCCCCAGCGCGGCGGGGGGGACGATGATATCGTCGTAGATTTCGGCTTCGGCGACGAGTTGTTCGTCCGGTTGTTCGGCGACGAACTCGTCCTCCGGCTGCTGCAGAAGGGTCGCGAAGACGGCGGCGACGATCACTCCCCCGATGACGGCAGCGGTGATGATTAGGGCCCGGCGGAGTTTCGGAGACATCTACGAGAGTCCAGGTTTGGAGATGGGTACGACCAGTGCAACTTCAGGTGTTACAACTGAGCAAGAGGCATGCCAGAACAAATTGATGGAGCGATCTCTGCGCCGGCTAGAGAAAAAGTGATGGATGAACCACAAGCGAAGATTCGAGCAGGGTGCAAATGTTGCGCGTGCTGTTGCGCTGGGCGAAAAAGTTGCGTCGAATTCGTGGCCAAGAGATGAGGACAATTCGCTCTATTCCCGAACGTCCAGTGAATGATAAGACAGACTCGACGGTTGGCACAATACTTGGATACCTACACAATGTCGGTTGTGTCATTACCCTGGCCTGTCATCCAATCTCAGAATACCGGACAACATTCCAATGCCCATAAGCGGACTGGTCGTCACGCTCAGTGACGACGAACAACAAAGCACGGAAGCGATGGCGGCTCTGGAGGCCGACGATCGGATTACCGTCGGTGACCGACAGAAGAACCGGCTTCCCATCGTCGCCGAGACGGGATCGATCGACGAGGGCCACAGGTTGGTGCGCGATGAACTCCCGGATATCGAGGGAGTGGTGTTTGTGGATGTGGTGACGGTGAAGTTCGAGAAGGGCAGGTGTTAGGTGGTGGGTGTTAGGTGGTGGGTGGTCGGTGTTCGGTGTTGGGTTGAAGTTCGGCGGTTCTAAGGAAGACGAGGTAAGGCAATGGATCGAAGGGACTTTTTGAAAGTCAGCGCCATGGCAGCGGCGACGACGGCTGCCACGCGGATGGCCTATGGTCAGGAAGCGGGTGCGCTCGATGAGCAGGTCGCTGACCGGGCCGCCGATACGGTGGAGTGGAACAAGGCGCCCTGTCGGTTCTGTGGGGTCGGCTGCACCCTTCAGGTGGGAGTGGACAACGGGCGGGTGGTGGCGGTTTCGGGCGACCGCAAAGCGGAGGTCAATCAGGGCACAGCCTGTGTGAAGGGCTATCACGCCGGGTCGATCCTCTACGGCGCAGATCGGCTGCAGCAGCCGCTGAAGCGAGAAGGCGACGACTTCGTCGAGATCACCTGGAACGAAGCGATCGGGATTATCGCCGACCGAATCGAAGAAGACCCGGAGAAGTTTGCATTCTACGGCAGCGGCCAGTGGACGATCCCGGAGGGGTATGCGGTCCAGAAGTTCATGCGCGGCGGGGTGCGCTCCAATCACCTGGATCCGAACGCCCGGCTCTGTATGGCGTCGGCGGTCACCGGGTTTCTGGCGGTATACGGGGTGGACGAGCCGGCGGGAACCTACACCGATTTGGACGAATGCGACGTGCTGATCAACTGGGGGAACAACCCCGCGGAGATGCACCCGGTGCTCTTTTCGAGGGTCGTCGACCGACGCGCGAAGGGCGAAGAGGTCGAGATCATCGACATGGGGCTTCGCCGGTCGCGGACCACGGATCACTCCCAGCACTTCATCCGGTTTAACCCGCACACAGATATCGCGATTGCGCTGGGGATCGCCCATCTGCTGATCGAGAATGACACCTACGACAAAGACTTCGTGGAAAACCACTGCAATTTCCGGGGCAATACCGACCCGCTGACGCTGCAGGGCGAAGAGATCAGCTTCGAGAAGTTCAAAGAGGAGATTCAGAAGTACACCCCGGAGCATGTCGAAGAGCTATCGGGAGTGGATGCAGACACGATCCGGATGCTCGGCGATCGGTTCGGCGACCCGGACCTTCGGATTACCAGCCTGTGGTGCATGGGGATGAACCAGCACACCCGGGGCACAGCGGTCAATTCGCTGGTGCACGGGATTCACCTTCTCAGCGGGCACTTCGGCCGTCCCGGTGACTCCCCCACGAGCCTGACGGGGCAGCCGTCGGCCTGTGGCACGGTGCGCGAAGTGGGAACCCTGGCGCATGCTCTGCCGGGAGGGCGGGTGATCGCCAACGAAGAGGAGCGGGGCCACATCGAGGAGCACTGGAACGTGCCGGAGGGGCGAATCCCGAGCGAGCCGGGCTATCACACGGTGAAGATGTGGGAGAATTTCTGCACCCCGGAAGACGAGGGTGGTGATGTCAACACCATCTGGGTGCAGGTGACCAATCCGGGCCAGTCGATGCCGAACCTGAATAACCTGTTTTACCCGGCGCGAGAGCTGGAGGAGAAGTTTCTGATCGTCAGCGATGTCTATCCCACGGCGACGACGAAATACGCCGACCTGGTGTTGCCCTCGGCGATGTGGGTGGAGAAAAACGGGGTGTACGGCAACTCGGAGCGACGCACCCAGCAGTGGTTCAAGATGGTCGAGCCTCCCGGTGATGCTCGCGAAGATCTGTGGCAGGTGCTGGCGGTGGCCCGCGAGTTGTACGACCGGGGCTTTGAGACGATGCGCGACGCCGACGGGGAGTTTCTGTTTCGCATCGAAGATGACGACGGCAACGAAGTGCCCGTGCACAACTACAACCGGTTCGACGAGGTCAACGTCGACCGGGCGCTCTACGAGGAGTATCGGCCTCTGACGCACTACAAGCAGAAGAACGTCGCTCCCTACGACGTGTTGGTCGAGAAGCGAGGGCTTCGCTGGCCGGTGGTCGAAACGGAGGACGGGGTGTGGGAGGAGACCGAATTTCGGTTCGCCGAGTTCGACGATCCCTTCGTGGACGAAGGCGCGGAGTTTCAGTTCTACCACTCGCCGACGGGGGACGACCGGGCGCTGATCTGGTTTCACCCCCAGGAGCCACCGGCGGAAGAACCGGACGATGACTACCCGTTCTGGCTGTCGACAGGGAGGGTGTTGGAGCACTGGCATACGGGCACGATGACGATGCGCATTCCCCAGTTGCGCCGGGCGATGCCCCAGGCATACGTGGAGGTGCATCGCAAAGACGCGCGCAGGCTCAAGATCAGCGACGGGGAGACCGTGAAACTTGAGACCCGTCGAGGCTCGATGGAGCTGCCGGTGTGGATCAACGGGCGTGGGCGGGTGCCGGAGGGCACGCTATTCGTTCCGTTCTTCGATGAGCGGATGATGATCAACGACCTGACGCTGTCGGACCACGACCCGCACTCCAAACAGCCGGACTACAAGAAGTGTGCGGCCCGCCTCCAAAAGATCGGCCGTCGCGAAGGGGAGGGGTAAATGACGGACCAGCCAAACCAACAGGAAAACGACGACCAGCGAACGGAGGCGGACCGGTGGCTGGAATTCAAGGGGATCAACATCTTCTTTGCGGTGGTGCTGGGGCTGGCGGTGATCGGATTTTTCGTGGGAACCCACGGAGACCGGCTCGATGCTCAGCTCGCCGGATTTGCCGATGACACCGAACGGCCGACCAAAGATGTGGAGCCGGCCCGGGCGTATCTGGAGCTGATGGAGCGGCCCTACTTCGCGAACCTGGAGTGGATGCACGAGTTGAATCGGCTCGCCGAAGATCGGCCGTCGCCGATGGACCCGGTCGAGCGGACCCCGGAGATGTTTCTGGAGGCGCTCGAAGATCGGATGGAACACCGCGCCTACGAGGGCGCCCCGCCAACGGTGCCCCATCCGATCCGGGAACAGGGCTACAACGATTGCATGGCCTGCCACGGCGAGGGGTTGAAGGTCGACGGGAAGCTCGCCACGCCCATCAGCCACGACTACATGACCAACTGCACCCAGTGTCATGTGCCGGAGGCGGGGTCGATTCCCGCCGATGACACCCGTTACGAGGAGCTGCCGGTGGACAACCAGTTCGCCGGGCTGGACCGGTGGGGCGAGGGCGATCGCGCCCACGACGGAGCGCCGCCGACGAATCCTCATCCCACCCACATGCGCGAAGACTGCACAAGCTGTCACGGCACGATGGCCCGCGACGGGCTTCGCACCACCCACCCCTACAAAACCCAGTGCACGCAGTGTCATGCGCCATCAGCGGGGCTGGACCAGCATCCGATGATCGACGGGCTGGAGGGGATCGGGGGGTTTTAGGCCACGATGACGGATGATGACGACAAGACGACGCGCCGTGAGTTTTTCCGCGGGCTCGTACCGGATGAGCCTGACGGCGACGATCACGGGTGGCAACCGGGTTTTCAGCCCAAGACCGAGCAAGAAATCGAGCAGAACCGCCGGCAGGTGCGCGAGCAGATCGGCGACATCGAACAGCCCGAAGACAAGCCTTTTGATGCGCTGAATTATCTGGAGCAGCTTGCGGCGGAAGACGAAGACCAGGAAGACGAAGAGCCGTCGCAGCAGTCCGACGCAAAGCAGACGTTCGTGGTGCACCGGCCCCCGCGAGCGCTGGCTGAACAGCAGTTTCTCGACGCCTGCACACGTTGCGGCGACTGCGTGGATGCCTGTCCCCACGATGCCATTGAGCTGGCATCGCCCCGGTTTCGCGACGCGGAAGGCACTCCGCGAATCGACCCCTCAAAGGTTCCCTGTTACATGTGCGAAGACACCCCCTGTGTCGACGCCTGCGAGCCCGACGCGCTCTCAGCAGATGTGGGATTGTCGATGGGAGATGCTGAAATCCACGAGCCGCACTGCCTGGCGCACCGCGGTGAGTTTTGCACCACCTGCAGCGAACATTGCCCGATGCCGGGGGCGATCAAAATCAGAGATGGCAAGCCGGCGATCCGAAGCGCAGCATGCACCGGATGCGCGGTCTGTTTCCACGTCTGTCCGGCGCCGATCAACGCCGTACGAATCTATCCGCAAGGGAGGCCCGATGGAGGACGATGATCGACTCCGTGACTTTCACGAAGCATACCTGGACCCGGCGACACTCCAGCAGTTGTTCGTCGATCTCGCCGGTGCCGCCGAGGTTTTGGCCGTGCTGGCGAAAGGCGCCGGGAAGGACCGCGCCCACGGGGGGACGATGTCGCTGAAACAGGGGCGTGAGTTGTTCATGAACCAACAGGTGCGAGGGCTTCAGATCCGCTACCGCTACGAGGGTTCGGAGTGGTGGGACACCCTGATGCACACTCCGAAGGGAGTACGGGTGGTGCGCATTGAGCAGGAGGACTGGGAATGAGCGGGGAGCTGCTGTACCGCATCGCCATTCTGGTTCACGTGCTCGCGGCGTTCGTGTGGGTGGGAGGGGTGTTGTTCATCGGCATGATCGCCGTGCCGACGGCCAAGAAGCTCGACGACGAGCTGCGTCGGAAGCTGCTCGATGATATGGGGCGGCGGTTCCGGCCCATCGGCTGGTCGGCGCTGGCGTTGCTGGTGGCCAGCGGGGTGTATCTGATGTGGCACTGGGGAGCGACAGTGTCGAGCGTGCTGGATCTGAGCTTCTTTGAACACGGGCATGGTCGGCCTCTGGGCTACAAACTGATCGCAGTGGCGGCGATGCTGGTGATCAGTGCAGTGCATGACTTCTGGCTCGGGCCCAGATCGACAGAGCCGGACCGAAGCGATGAACAGATGGAGCGTGACCGGCGATGGGCGTCGATTCTGGGGCGGGTGGCGGGCCTGTTGGCGATTGTGATAGTGATCCTGGCCCTGTTTGTGGCGCGTCCCCACATGTAGGCGACATCGTGGCGTTGGGAGCCGACTTCTTGACCGCGGCGCCGGAAAACGTCACTATCGCCTGAAAGTTGTCGAGACTACGCAGTAATAATTCCTGATGTACCCACCAGGTTGATGCACGACGAGCGCACCAAAAAGACGATGCTGCTGATCTGCCCCGAATGCGGGGGAGAGTACGCCGGGGGTGTGGAGTATTGCCCGGAGGACGGCACGCGTCTGCGCGATCTGGGAATGAACGACCAGGAGGTCAAAGACCCGCTGCTGGGTGCCGAAATCGACGAACGGTTCCAGATCGAGTCCATCCTCGGGCAGGGAGGGATGGGCACGGTGTACAAGGGCAAACAGATGTCGGTGCACCGGGACGTGGCCATCAAGGTGTTGCGCTCGGAGCTGGCGAACGACCAGACGCTGGTCAAACGGTTTTTCCGGGAAGCGCAGGTGATCTCGCAGTTTTCTCACCCCAATATCGTGAATCTCGTCGATTTCGGGCGGGATGCGCAAAATGATGTGCTCTATCTGGCGATGGAGTACATCCAGGGCGCGGAGCTGGGGGAGTTGATCGGCACCAATCAGTACCGGCTGGCGCCGGTGCTGGCGGTGGATGTGCTCCATCAGGCCTGTGAAGCGCTGTCGGAGCCCCATTCCAGCGGGGTAGTTCACCGGGATTTGAAGCCGGAAAACCTGATGCTGGTGCCGATTTCAAGTGGCAAAGTTCAGGCGAAGGTCGTCGATTTTGGTATTGCCCATGCGCTGAAAGGCAACACCAATCTGACGCAGACGGGGATGATCTTCGGGACCGCCCATTACATGGCGCCCGAGCAGGCCACCGGTGATGCTGTCGATCCGGCCACGGACATCTACGCGCTGGGGTGCATTCTGTTCGAATTGCTCGCCGGCCGGCTGCCCTTCGAAGGCGAAAAGCCGATGCAGTTGTTGATGAGCCATGTCAGGGAGCCGCCGCCGCTGCTGGAGGATTACGCCCCGGGTGACGCGGAGATGGGCGCGCTGTCGCAGTTGGTGCGCCGGATGATGAGCAAAGATTCGGAGGACCGCCCCTCCAGCGTGCTGGAAGTGCGCGATGAGCTCGAAGAGATTCAGCACCAGTTCAATCACCGGTCGGTGCGCGTGGACGTGAACCAGCCGGTCGACGAGATGTTCTCGGACTGGTTGCTCGAGCCCCTTGATGAAACCAGCTCGTCGATGGCCGGTCGGTCCACCGATGCACCGGCGTCGACCCACAACACCGGTGCCTATCGGGATACCGATGTCGCCGGGCAAACCGCTGGTGCACTGGATGCGGCCACCGCCGACACCATGGCCCCTCAGCAGACCGCGGATGCCCGCCAGATCGAAACGGCGCCGGGTTCTCAGTCCGAACCCGACTCCGAGCCGTCGGCTCGCATCGACGACCCCCGATTCCAGACCGGTCCCGATGAGACGGTGCAAGCCGAAGCATCGCGGCACGATTATGGCGATGGCGAAGCGAAAAAGCGGCTGTTGGTCGCTGCGCTGGTCGGTTTTGGAGCGGTGTTGGTGCTGACGCTGGGAGCGGTTGTGTTCGTCGTCGGCGATGAGGAGCCGGAACAGACCGAACAAACCGACGACCTCGCCGCCGTGGAACAGCAGGACGAGTCCGCCGAAGAACCGGCTGATGAGCCGGGAAGTGACAGCGACGACGAAGCGTCGCAACAAGACGAAGATGAGGTCGAACAGGAGGATGCAGAGGCTCAGCAGCAGGATGAGGTCGAACAGCAAGAAGACGATGAGGTCGAGCAACAAGAACCTGCGCAACAACAACAGGTCGACGACCAGCCGTCGCGTCCCGAACCTCAGCCCGAGCCTCAACCACAACCCGAACCTCAACCGCGTCCTCAGCCTCAGCCCGAGCCTCAACCCCAGCCCGAACCTCAGCCTGCTGAAGAGGAAGAGGATGAGGAAGATGAGGACGAGGGACAGCTCGAAATTTTCCCCATGGATTGACTTGCGAACAGAATTGCTCCCACTGACACCCCCAGACGAATTGAGAGGTTGGAATCATGCGTAAGTACTGGAGCGTTGGCGTTGTACTGTTGTTGTGCTGTGCGTTGTCGAGTCCCGTCACCGCCGCGGAAGACGAGTTGTCGGCCGATGAAATCGAAGAAGAGGCGCAGGACGAATCAGATATGCAGCGCGCCCAGGACGCCTTCGATCAGGGGGCACGCTACTACTACGACGGGCAGTACTCCGACGCCATCGTCGAGTTTCGCCGGGCCAATCAGATCCATCCCCACGCGATCTTCCAGCACAACATCGCGCTGGCGAACATGGCGCTTGAGAGACCCCAGCGTGCGCTGGAGGCGGCACTGGATGCGCGGGAAAATGCCGAGCAGTTGCCCCCGGAAGCGGCGGCGGCAAACGACGCGATCATCGCTTCGGTGCAGGTATCGATGCATGCAGAAGACGTCGCCGAGGATATGGAGGAGTTGATCATCGCCGAAGCCCCGGACGTGGAACCGGCGTCGGGCTTCAGCACCCTGGGCTGGGCCGGTGTGGGCACAGCCGGTGTGGGGGTTCTGGCGCTGGGTGGTGCAGCCGTGGTGGATCGTCAGGTCGTCGCCGGAGTCGATGAACTGGAGAACGATGACTTTGAGACCCGTGATGATTTCAACGCCCGCCGCGACGAAGTGGCAGGCCAGCAGACGATGGGCCAGGTGATGTTGTGGTCCGGGCTGGGCATGGTGGCGGTGGGAGGGGCGCTGGTGGCGATGGATCTGGTCTCCGGAGATGACGGCGGCGGTGTTGCCATCGCACCCGCTGTTGGCTCGCCCGGGATCAATGCCGTGATGCGGTGGTGAGCCCGGGGCTCGATGGGTTCGTGAGAAACTGACGGGGGAATGAACGGACAGCCGCAGCGGTAATGTCGGTGAGTGTTCGCGCGGTTTGTAGCGTTGGATTACGGAAGTGCTATGGCGTACTCGGTCAAAGAAATCTACTACACCCTCCAGGGGGAGGGAGCGAATACGGGAAGGCCGGCGGTGTTCTGCCGTTTTTCGGGGTGCAATCTGTGGACCGGTCGCCAGCAGGATCGACCGAAGGCGATCTGTCAGTTTTGTGATACCGACTTTGTGGGAGTCGACGGTCCGGGGGGCGGTCGATTTGACACCGCCGCGGCTGTGGCCGAGGCAGTAGCAGGGCGTTGGCCGGAAGACCGAGGCGACCGGTTGGTGGTGTGTACGGGAGGGGAGCCGCTGTTACAGCTCGACGAACCGCTGGTCGACGCATTCCACGAACGTGGTTTCGAGGTGGCAGTGGAGACCAATGGTACCTGTGAGCCCCCGCAGGGGCTGGACTGGGTCTGTGTCAGTCCCAAAGCGGGCGCCGAACTGGTGGTGCGCGGTGGCGATGAGCTGAAGCTGGTGTATCCTCAGCAACAACTGCTCCCCCAACAGGTTGAACATCTTGATTTCGATCACTTCTTCTTGCAGCCGATGGATGGTCCTGAGCGCGAGGAAAATACGCGTCGAAGCGTGCAGTATTGTCTTGAGAATCCCCGGTGGAAGCTGAGTCTTCAGACCCACAAATTCATCGGGATTCAGTGAGCTTGCAACAGAGACGCACCGCCGCCATCATCGTAACCACTTTGGTGAGGCTGAGTTCATCGCCTCCGTCAAGTATGGACTCCTACTGTTACTGTTCGCGAGCGTTGGTTCATGTCCAGGATGCCCTCAGTCGGTGACGTCATCGATGACGTCTTCCGGGTCGATGCTGAGCTCGACCACGGAAACTTCGGTGCCGTCTACAAGGTGACGGACCTGCTGGAGAAGCAGGTGCTGGCGCTGAAGGTGCTCAAGCCTGGCCCCCACGACGAAGAAGAGCTTCGCCAGCGATTCGACCGTGAAGCCCGGCTGATCTACAGCCTGAACCATCCCCATATTGTGCGGGTGTTTTATTACGGGGAGACCGACACCGACCTGCCGTACATGGCGATGGAATACCTTCAGGGCACGGACCTGAAGTCGCTTCTTCGCCACCACGGAGGGCTGTCGGAGGCGTTGGCGAGACGAATTTCAATAGAGACACTGTCGGCGTTGCACACCGCCCATTCGATGGGGATCGTCCACCGCGATCTGAAGCCCGGCAACATCTATCTGGTCAACGACGGCAGCCGGGGGCATGTCAAAGTGCTGGACTTCGGGTTTGCCAAGGCGTTGGAGAGCGATGACAGCCGGGAGATTACCAACGCCGGCACCCTGGTGGGAACCCCGGCATATATGTCTCCGGAGTTGGTGCATAAACGGGATGTGGGTCCCCCGGCCGACATTTACGCGATGGGATTGATCCTCGCGGAGATGCTCACCGGAACAAAAGTCGTGCAGATCGAAAGGATTTACGACACGGTGATGTTCCAGGGCGCCGACAAACCGATTCGGTTTGCCGGCGAGCTTCAGGACTCGCCGTTTTATCCGATTCTTCAGGCATCGACGGCCAAGGATCTGGACAAGCGTTACGAGACGGCCTTCGAGATGATCGAAGAGCTGCGCAGGATCGATCTGGCGGGGGTGGGCACTTTTGACGAGGAAGTTCCGCTGGAGACGGCGCCCCCCGAAGTCGGCGATGCCGATCCGGAAGTGCGAACACGCCCCCGTTCTGATGGACGCCCCTCCATCGCTGAAATCGACGCCGAACTGCAGAAAGACGACCACCCGAAGGTGGGAGACTTCAAGGATGATGATCCGACGGTGGAGCGACAGTATTCGTTCGAGATGACCCCGGCTACCGGCGCATCGCATACTGGCTCCTCACCGGAAGATCTGCCCCTTCCCAATGAGTTCGAAGAGCAGTTTGAGGCGTCACCGACTACCGTGGCCGGTCCCTCCGGTGAGTTTGATGCCGGTCCCACCAATGTGGAGAGGCCCGGTGGCCAGCAAGAGTCGGGGCCGGTGAATGTTCGCACCTCCTCCGGTGGATTCGAGCCAGGGGCGGGGAACATCGAAACTTCATTTGATCGCTCTTCATCAACTGGCTCAGCGGAGTCGATCAGCCCGCATACCGAGCCGCGACGTCCCCCTCACACCACTCCGGTGGGCTCGGCTGGGGCGCAACACCGGGCTAACGAGGCCGCCTCCGTGGGGATGGCACAACCTGCTGCAGATGCTGCTTCGGCGACAACTGCCGGGGGCAAAGAACCGTCGCTTCTACGCGATTTGCTCATCGGCGTGGTGGTGGGAGCGTTGATGCTGGGAGTGATTCTGGGGTGGCTGCACTATTTCTGACGTTTCGCTGCAGGGAGTTTCGATGTCAGCAGATAACCAGGCAGACATCGTGGGGGGCAGTGGCGATGACCATTCGTCAACGCGGATTCGCGGCGACTCGGAGATGGCGGGGATGATTCGCGACCGTGACTGGTCGTCGACTCCTCTGGGGCCGGTTCAAAAGTGGCCCGATCATCTGGTGGTGACCCTGGAAAATGTGTTGAATACCGACGTTGCGATGTCGGTGTGCTGGGGGCCGGAACTGTTGCAGTTGTACAACGATGCGCATCGGCGCCGGGTGATAGGGGACAAACATCCGGAAGCGCTGGGCCGGCCGATGGCTCAGAACTGGGCGGAAATCTGGGATCAGGCCGGGGTTTTTTTCCAGCAGGTACAGCGCACCAAAAAGCCGGTACACCGCCAGAACGACCGCTACGTCATCGAACGTGCCGATGGGCCTCGGCTGCAGTACTTCAACTACTCGATCAGCCCGATTCTGGGGGAGAGAGGACAGGTCGACGGGCTTCTGCTTGCGGCCGCCGACAAGACGGCGGAAGTGCTCAGCCGGCGGCGCCTGAAATTGCTAGGTGATCTCGGTGTTGAGCTGTCTCGTCCCCTGGGACCTCAGCAGATGCTGGATCGGGCCGCAGAAGTGCTGGCCCCGGCGAAAGAAGACCTCCCGTTTGTTCTCTGCTATCTTCAGGGGCCCAATCCAGGGCGCGCAAGGTTAGTGCGCACAGTACATCTGGAAGCCAAACACCGCTGTCCGGACTGGGTGGAGCTGCCATCGACGTCCGATCCTGACGATCGCATCGCTCAATGCCTGGTCCGACGCGATCTGTGTCTGATGGAGACACGGGAGTTGTTCGGTGGCGATACCATCCCCGTAGCTGAACCGGTGCCGCAACAGGCCGTCGTCACACCCATCCCCTTCGATCCGGCCGGCAAGACCCCTCCCGTGGGATGCCTGATCACCGGAATCAATCCCCTGCTCGTCTATGATGCCGATTACCGTGGGTTTCTCACCGAATTGTCCCGCAGTCTGTCCGTGACCTACGAGCGCATCGCAGACCGGAGCGACAACCATCCCGATGTGGAGCAGTTGGAAGCGGAGCTGACCCGCCAGAAGATCGAAACCGACCGTTATCGCCAGCGCGCCAAACTGATCGAAGACTTCGAAAAGCCATTCTACGTGCTCGATGAAAACTGGCGGATTGTCTACGCGAACGATGCGCTGCGCAGTGATCCTCACTTCAGGCACCGCAAAGTACTGGGCCAGTCGTTCTGGGAGGTGCTGCCCTGGACGAAGCAGACAGCGCTGTACGAACGGTTCGAACATACTATGGCCACCGGCGATTCAATGGAGATGGAGCTAGAATCGCCTGATGACGGCAAGGTGCATCACATCCAGGCGTTCGGCACCGAAGACGGTATTGCAGTGTTCTGCGAGGACGTCACAGAGCAGCGCAAGACCGCCGAAGCGCTGGAGCGTACGGAGGCACGGTTTCGGGCTGTCGTCGATGCTTCGCTGGATGTGATCGCGATTGTCGACGGTCAGGGGCAGTTCAAGTTTATTTCTCCTGCCTCCGAGGATGTCTTCGGGGTGAAGCCAGACGAATTGCTGGGCCGGCCTGTACTGGAGTTGCTGACCGAAGGAGGCAAGCAAATTGCCAGAGAGGAGATTCAGCACATCGTCGATGCTCCCGGGGCGACCGTAGACTTTCAGGTGCCATTTCGACCGCGCAACAGCGAGAAAGAGGAAGAACACTGGCTGGCGGTCCGGGCTCGAAATCTGCTGGAGCACACCGGGATTGACGGAGTGTTGCTGAACATTCGTGACATCACGGAGATCAAGCATTTCGAGGCTGAACTGATCACGGCGAAGGAAGAGGCCGAAGAGTCGACGCGGCTCAAAACCGAGATTCTGACGAATCTGAGCCACGAGATTCGCACTCCCCTCACGTCGATGATCGGGATGGCATCGCTGCTGACCGAGGAGGTGCCACCGGATCGTCGCGACGCGCTGGAGCGGATCCGCC
>SKMT01000399.1 GCA_007120915.1 Myxococcales bacterium
CGATTACCCGTCGTAGACGGGTAACGGTTATTTGTTATTGGTTATTTGTTATTCGTCGTTGGTTTCCGGAGGTTGGATAGCTATTGGTCATTGGTCGGTGGTTTCCGCGGGTTGGATGGCCATCGGCGACCGATCACGAACTACCAACCAATAACCAACAACCAATAACCCCCAGGGAACAAATGTTCCTTCCCGTTTGTGGGGGTTGTTGCGATTCGTGATCAACAACGCTAGGGTCGCGCCGGACTGTAAATCGCACTGTAACTTTCGTACGAGCTGTACAGAAGACATGGACAATATGAACGCACCCAACATCGCCATTTTCGCGGACTACGAAAACGTCGTCATCGGCGCCCGCGACGCAAATTACAAACGATTCGACATCAATCTCGTTTTGCAGCGACTGCTCGACAAGGGCAACATTGTCGTCAAAAAAGCCTATGCCGACTGGGACCGATACAAAAAATCAAAAAAGCCGCTTCACGAAGCGGCCTTCGAGCTGATTGAAATCCCCCACGTCCGTTATTCCGGCAAAAACTCCGCAGACATCCGCCTCGTCGTCGACGCGCTGGACCTTTGTTACACCAAGGCCCACGTCGACCTGTTCGTGCTGATCACCGGCGACAGCGACTTCTCGCCGCTGGTGAGCAAACTGCGCGAAAACAACAAGAATGTGGTCGGTGTCGGCTGCAAGAACTCGTCGTCTGAACTTCTGATCGACAACTGCGACGAGTACATCTTCTACGACGATATTGTGCGCGACACCCGTAAGGCCAAGCGCAAGCACAAATCCAGCAGTAAGAAGCCCCGGCAGAAGCGCTCCAACGGACAGGATCTGACCGGAGCCGACGACGAGGGCTCCAAAGAAGAGGCGCTGGACCTGGTACTCGACACCACGGAAGCGCTGTTCCGCGAGCGCGACGAGAACCTGTGGGGCTCCATCGTCAAGCAGACCATCAAGCGCAAGAAGCCGCACTTCTCGGAGACCTTCTACGGCTACCGAAAGTTCAGCGAGCTTCTCGAAGATGCCGAAAAACGGGGGCTGCTCGAGATCAAGAAGGACGATAAGTCCGGGGGCTACATCATCCTCGGCTTCGGGCCGAAGGCGTAAAAGGCAGGTGATAGGTGTTCGGTGGTGGGTGGTAGGTGTTCGGTGGTAGGTGGTCGATAGTGGGTGGTTGGTGATGGGAGATGGTATGCAGCAGTATCTTTCTTTGCTTGAGCGCATCCTCGAGAAGGGCCAACGCCGCGACGACCGCACCGGCACGGGCACCATCAGCCGCTTTGGCGAGCGGATGCGCTTTGACCTCGCCGATGGCTTCCCTGCGGTAACCACTAAGAAGCTACATCTGCGAAGCGTGATCCACGAGCTTCTGTGGTTTCTTCGTGGCGACGACCACATCGGCTATCTCAAAGAACACAACGTGGGCATCTGGGATGAATGGGCCGACGAAGACGGTGGGCTTGGCCCGGTGTACGGCGTTCAGTGGCGCTGTTGGCCCACCCCCGATGGCGGATCGATCGACCAGATCGCGCAGGTGATCGACTCCATTAAGAACAACCCCTATTCGCGCCGCCACATCGTCAACGCCTGGAACGTGGGCCAACTCGACGACATGGCCCTTCCCCCCTGCCATGTGATGTTTCAGTTCTACGTCAACGACGGCCGGCTAAGCTGCCAACTGTACCAGCGAAGCGGCGACATCTTTCTGGGCGTGCCCTTCAACATCGCCTCCTACTCGCTGCTCACAGCAATGATCGCCCAGGTTACCGACCTGGAACCTGGTGAGTTCATCCACGTACTCGGCGACGCTCATCTGTACACCAACCACGTCGAACAGGCGAAAACCCAGCTTCAACGCCAGCCGTTTGAGCTCCCGGAGCTGAAGTTGAACCCCGACGTCACGAACATCGACGACTTCCAGTACGATGACATCGAGGTGGTCGGCTACAAGCACCATCCGGCGATTCGAGCACCGATAGCTGTATGAGAAGAAACTGGTTTGCGACGGGCCCCTCCGCCTACGCTTACGCTCCAGCACCTCCCCGGCGAATCCGGGGAGGGAAGCCGTGCTGCCATCTACCGGCCGGAATCTTCGCCGCAAACCATACGCGGTGCTTAGCTGCACGGCTTCCCTCCCCACGAGGTACGAGTGGGGAGGTGCCGCGAAGCGGCGGAGGGGCACCTCGCACACCAGAAGAGACTCATGACCCAAGCCCCCCAAATCACCCTCGTCGCCGCACTCGACGAACACCGCGTCATCGGCCACCGCGGCGATCTTCCCTGGCGGCTTCCCGCCGATCTCAAACACTTCAAACGCATCACCATGGGCCATCCGCTGGTGATGGGCCGCAAGACCCACGAGTCCATCGGAAAACCACTTCCGGGACGCGAAAACATCGTGCTGACCCGCAACCGGGACTACACCGCCGCCGGTTGCACCATCGCCCACAGCCTCGACGCGGCGATCACGCACGCTGCCAACGCCGGGTCCGGCCAGGTGATGGTTATCGGCGGTGCCTCCATCTTCCGGCGCGCACTGCCCCGTGCGACGCGGATGCACCTAACCGTCGTCGCCGGCAGATACGACGGCGATACCTTCTTTCCGAGCTTCAACTCTGAACAGTGGCGTGTGGTATCGAGCAAACAGCATCCCGCCGATGACAGCAACGAGGCGGCGATGACGTTCGTTCAACTGCAGGCGGTGGCTGATCCACCGCTTGAGGTGGGAGATGCAGCCGGGCCGGGGGAGTTGCCGGCGGTTTTAAGTGATCATGTCAGGGCTAGAGGCCCCGGCTGATCCCGGCACCTCTAGCCCTGGCTATCGAGAGTAGCGACAATCAGAACGGGGGAGCCGCGTCCAGCTCCTCATTGGTGCCGAACAGATCCTCCCAGAACCCGGCATCATCGTCGACCTGGCCGCGGAGTTCACCATCTTCTTCGAACTCCTCGGTGTAGACGTTGATGTAGTAGTGACCGTCTTCGAGCACCGTGATCTGATCGTCGGTCAGATCTTCGGTCAGCCAGAAGCGCACCGCCTGGGTGTCGACATCCTCTTCATCCTCCATCATCTCATGCTCGAAGGTGAATACCACGTCGCCGACCTCGCCTTCGGGAGCAGCTTCCATGGTCACTTCGGTGACGTCGCTGGTCAGATTGTTTGCGGCGCCGGAGGAGACGAACGAATCGTCATCGCGAAGCACGTTCCAGGCCCAGCCGTCGCCTTCGGTGTCCACATCGTGAACGTGCTGGTCGGCATCCAGATCAACACCCCAGGAGTCGGTGACATCGGCATATTCCGCAGCGTTCTCGTCGATCTGAGCGCGAAGCTCCCCATCGGGATAAGCGTCGGTATGGATGTTCACGTACATCTCTTCGGTGGCGAACAGATCGACCTCTTCGTCGGTCAGATCCTGCTCGAAATCGAAGCTTCCCCCCCGGTTGTCGCCGTCGGCATCAACCTCGATGTTGTACAGAATCGGGCCGTCCTCGTCGTCGGTGCCCTCGTGGATATGGGCGTATGCCCCCTCGACCTCCTGCAGCTCGGCGACCAATCCGTCGAAGTTGCCGTTAAGCGTCAGTGTGTCGTCCTCGAATTCAACGTCCAGCGTCCCCTCGGCGGGGGTGGCCACCGGCGGAACCTGATTCTCGCCGGCAAATTGCACCTCGAATTCGGCCTCATCCGGCGGATCCGGGTCCGGATCCTCCTCCGGTGGGCAACCGATTCCGAACACGAGCAACGATCCGGCCGCAAAAAGTCCAGTCCATCGTAGATGTCGCATGGTCAGCTCCTTGGCTGCTGACAAAGTGACTCCGGCGGACCACCAAGCGGCCCTCACCGGGTTTGAACCCCTCCTAATTTACGTGCAAACGCCGCGCGGGCGCCGCTGGGGAATGCGCTGGCTAATAAACTTCGTCAACAACACCGCAGTGTCAAAAAAGCAGGGCTCTAGGCGCTGGGTGCTGGGCGCTGGTTGCTGGGTGCTGAGAGTTCGGTGGCAGTATTGGATGGTCAGTGGTTTAATAACCCGGAGTCGGTGGTCGGGGC
>SKMT01000551.1 GCA_007120915.1 Myxococcales bacterium
CGCCCCAGGGGCGGCCGTCGCAAAACCCGTCGAGCTCTTCGTCGGTGGGAAACCGCCCAATGGTGTCGACGTGCAGCCGCCGACATGCCTCAGTCTCGTCGATGGGCGACGGCTCCAGGCCCACCCCCCAGGTGCTGGGGCACAGCCCTCGGTGCACCGGATTTTCAAACCCCTGGGATTCACAAAACGAGACGCAATCGCTGCCGCAGTCGGGCAACTGATCGCCTTCCGGCGGGTCGACGTCACGCGCCGAGACTTCGGGGTCGTCACCGCCAGCGAAATCGCCGTCGCTGACCGTTCCGTCCACCTCGATCATCGACGCCGGACCCCGGGCCGGATCGGAGGGATCGAATGCCTCCGGATCGTCACAGGCGACGAAGAAAGCCAGCAGTGCCAGTACCACTGCAAGCCGGCCGGTGGTGCGAAGAATCAACAGGGTTCTGGAGAGCACCGTATTCTCCGGGAAATCAGGTATTCAGTCGGCGAGTTTTGTTGTGGCAGTATGATCTGGATCATACTAGCAGAGCGGCCGGACGGTCAAAAGGCGGAGCTTGAGATCGTATGCCGCGAAGGATCAATTGAAACTCCCCTGAAATGTTAGATAGCCGGAGGCGTGGTTCAGCCGGAGGCGTCCCTAATAGATGGCGGTGGCATAAGCACGGAGGTCGTAAGGTCGTGCCACCACCGATCACCAACCACCGACCACCGTAAATCACCGACCTACGGGTGGTGATTACAATCACAACCGTATTTGCAACGACAACCCCAGTCGGGTGCGAAGCCCGCCGGTGGTCCAGCGCTTGGAGTATTCGACATCGTCGACGGTCTGGTTGGTGCGAAACAAAAAGATGTTCTGGTACTGCACGCCCAGGTCGGTTCGCACGGCGAGCCGGTCGTCAATATCCCACAGAAACGCCGCAGACGCGCCGATGCTTCCGGCAAGGCGGGGGATGCGCCAGGTGCGCACGTCCTGGTCCTGAAGCCCGCGAATCTCGTCGGCGAAATCGCCCCGGGGAAACAGCGCGCCCACGCCAAGTTGGCCCCCCAGCGCCAGTCCGGTTTCATCGGTCAGTCCCACGCGCCACTCCGCGGCGGCCAGCCCCTCGAGCAGGGGGCCGAACTCGTAGTGTTCCGGTGGGTCGTCGGGTTCCCCGTCCTCGTCGAGCAGAGTCCCTCGCAAATTGCCGATGAAGTCGGCGCCCACTCCGATGTAGATGTCATCGGTGTAGGGGCGAAGGTACATCAGCCGGGCGCTCAGGAAGTTGGCGTTTCGATAGTCGAAACTCTCGTCGCTGTCCTGAAGGCTGACAGACTCTTCTCCGTCCATCGTCGCCGACTCGTAGTAGGCGGTGCCACCGATGGTCAGCTCCGACTCGGCCGATGCCGAAAGGGGGAGCATTAACAGCACGGCCACGGTTGTGACGATGAATGACGAGATACGCAACGGGGTACGACTGGCCATAACGACTCGGGGGTGATGGGCAGCATTGGTGAAATGACGGGCCCATCATATTCCAGCCAGTTCGGTTCGCCAACCCGGGCTCGCACTCGTAGCCGTGGCGACGGCGCAGGGGGAAATAGGAGTGCGGAAGGCGCTGGGAGGTGCGAACGTTGGGGGTTCAGCCATCACGTTCAGTTGGTATGCTCCCTCCTGCTCTGACATGTTGCCGTGTCCCACCGAGCTTCGCGCGTTCTCAGAGCACCCCACCAGACGTTGCGACGAATCGAGAGGGAAAAGCGCCGTAGGAACCATCAACGTCCCGAATAGGCACTGCCTGTCGCTGTTCTCAGCGCCTACCGCGCCTGTTCCGCGTGCTCTTCCGCGCTCCGCGCCTCCGGTTTCAGCGTCTCGGCGCCCTTCGCATTTCCGCGCCCCCCGCGCCCTTCGCTCGATCATCAGATCGCCGGCGGCATCGTCGCGACTATCGCGGTCGATAATCTGGATGTCATCGGCTCCGGGAGGCTGATATTGTGTCGCCCATCCATGGACGTTACTGACAAAACAGAGCACACCGCCGATGCCCCGGCGCAATTCCCGCGGGGCTGTGGGTGCGCACTATTGGCGGGGGTTGTGCTTGTCGCGACCGTGGTGCTCATTGCCGCGCCGGTTGTGCTCGACGGGTTCGGCGAGGCCGTCGAACAGATGGACCAGGCCCCACCTCCACAGCACTGGGACGAGGGAATCGACACGCCGGATGGTGGCGAGTCGGACGCGGCAGATTCACGGCAGTGAGCCGCGTGTCGCCGCAGCCGTTAAGGCGCCGAAACCGACCCGGTCACCCCGCCGACGTCTGGTGTGCTCGATGCTCTCGACCGAATCGCCTGAGCGTGCGGTAGTGAGAGCGCACGGCAGCGCCGAAGGTCTCGTGGGAGTTGTAGGGGAGGTCGAACTCGGCGGCCGTCTCTTCGACGATCGGTGCGATTTTGGGGTAGTGCACGCTGCAGATGCGCGGGAACAGATGGTGTTCGATCTGAAAATTCAGCCCGCCGAGATACCAGCTTAGCCACCGGTTGTCGCGCGCGAAGTTGGCGGTGGTGCGCATCTGGTGGCTCAGCCAGTGCTGTTCGATGTTTCCGTCCTCGCCCGGGCTGGGGAACTCGGGGCCTTCGACCACATGGGCCAACTGAAAGACCACGCCCAGAATCAGCCCCGCCGTCAGATGAAAGGTCAGATATCCGATCAGAAACTGCCACCACGCAATGTCGAGCACCACCAGGGGGATCACGATGGTGTAGCCGTAGTACACCGCCTTTGTCGAAAACAGCATCACCCACTCGCGGGTCGGATGAGATTTGTCGCGGTAGGGCCCGATATCGCGTCGAAAAAAATTCTTGTAGTCCTTGATGAACACCCAGAACAATGTGGAGAAGCTGTAGGTGATGAACGCCAGGATGTGTTGGATGCGGTGGATGCGGCGATGCTCCGAGTGGGGAGACAACCGGATGAACGACGCGATCTCGAGGTCGTGGTCGTGCCCGTCGATATTGGTGTAGGTGTGGTGGGCGATGTTGTGGATGATCTTCCACAGGTAGCTGTTCGCCCCCACCATATCGAAACTGCGGCCCAGAACTTGGTTGACCCGCTTGTTCGACGAGTACGCCCCGTGAAGTGCATCGTGGCCCACCGCAAAACCGATCCCGGCCATCGCAACCCCCATCAGCGCGCACAACGCCCACATCCCCCACAACGGCAATGCACCGCTGATGATCAGTGCGTAGGACCCGAAGTAGAGGGTGAACAACACCACCGTTTTGGTCACCATCGACGCATCGGCGTGCTTCGACAGATCACGGTCGTCGAAAAAGGCGTTAACCCGCTGATTCAGTGTTGCTCCGAAGTCCCGATCCCGGCGATTGTCGAAGGTGACTCGTTCAGACGCCGTCTGCACCTGTGCCTCCAACGCGAGTTCGATGAGAGTGAATGACCGTGTAGGGAACCTGTAATGATGCTCACTGCAGCCGCGATATCAAATCCCCGGCGCTCCGCCCGGGTGAGCAACGCCGAGTCCACGGGCCGGCATCGGGGTTCGGGAGAGTAACGGAATCCACGGAGAATCGGAACTGCGCTGGTTGAATATCGCCCGAGCTGTCAGAAAGACCGGGATTCGCCAACATGGCAGGGCACCCTTCGAACACGCCGGTGTTCATGAGACAACCGAAGGGAATCGAGATCGAAGGCTCTCGGAGTCGACAATCACACCAGTCATAACAGGAGTTTCCACATGAGAGGCAGCGTTGTTTTTGTACTGACGGCTATCGCGATGGCACTCGGCGGCTGCGCAACTTCGGGCTCGGATGCCGAAGACGAGTCGCCACAGCCGGTCTACGAAGAGACGGTGGACGAAGGGGACGTCGACCGCCAGGCCGAACCAGACGGCTCGATCGACGAGCAGATCCGGGCCGTCCTCGACAGTCCGCATCGCTCCGACGACAACGCCGCACGCGACGAGTACCGCAACCCCGCCGAGACCCTCGCGTTTTTTGGGATCGAACCCGACATGGACGTCGTCGAAATCTGGCCCGGACTCGGCTGGTATACCGAA
>SKMT01000726.1 GCA_007120915.1 Myxococcales bacterium
CGGGCGGGAAGGCTTCGGGGAATGAGGTAACACAATCTCTGCGGTGGGGGACATGAAGTAGTCTGCTTGGACAGCAGCCTGCGTGTGCTACAATCATCGGTCGTCGAATAGCCGCCTTACGCCCACCTTCTCGTCATGCATGCATTGGCAGCAAAGCTGATGACTGCCCGGTACCGGCGCTACCTTATCGTTCTCGCCGGTATTGCCCTTGTGCCGATGCTCCTGTTCGCGGAAATTATGCTGTTGGTCCCGGCGCCGTTTGACGAATGGACATTTTGGCTTCTGCTTGCCGTACCTCCCCTGAGTATCTGGTGGGTGACGCGCCACGACTTCCGGCACACCACTGGCAGTGGGGGCGGTGTCGATCGTCGTATGGTTTGGCGCCAGTTATCTGGCAATGGCCTTGTTTTATACTCCGCCACCCGACACTCATTGCGGGCTGGGGACAATGGGACTTGCCGTCATTCTCCACAGCCATCCAGTGTTGATGCTGGCCATTCTTTTCGTCGCTCTGATTTCATGGATGGCAACAACCTGGTTGGATTGGTTGTCATCGATGAAGAGAGCCATCTCCGGAGAGTGAACCGGTGTTTGTCATCGAATTGACTGACGAATTCGACCGGTCTGGGATGCACCACCTGAGTCCTATTGAATCTCCGCTGGTCGGCGACGCTGGATCCGCCTAGGCAAGTCTGAGGACTGAGGCTTCGTTGAGTCTCCGCTGGTTGTCAACACTGGTTACCCCCAGGCAAGCCTGAGGGCTGAGCGGGGCGCTGGCTCGCCATTTCGGGCCGGGGCCCGGGCTCGCACGACCACCCAGATCATCTCCACCGTTCGAGCCAGCACGGCCCAACCTAATGGTTTTCTAGGTTTTCCTTGGCGCTCTTGGCGTCCTTGGCGGTTCCAATTCTTTTCCCTGCCGTCCTTTGCGGTTCCTCCCCTCTCTTTTCCTTGGCGGTAAAACGACGAAACCGCCGTGCGATGCACGGCGGTTCCATCGAGCGTCCCCTACGGGATTCGAACCCGTGTCGCTGGCGTGAAAGGCCAGTGTCCTGGACCAGGCTAGACGAAGGGGACGTGAGCCGTGGTGGATTCGAACCACCGACCCGCAGATTAAAAGTCTGCTGCTCTACCTGACTGAGCTAACGGCCCGATTGTTGTGGCCTCTACAGGCCAAAACAGCCGCCGAAGGCAGTGGACAAACGGCCTTCGAGCGGCCCGAATTCCGCCCGGGTTCGCCCCGAGCGGTCTGCGTTTGTACAGACGACGGGGGGTGGTGTCAACGGTTTTTTCGCGGTTTTCTCTGAAGGGGCGGTGATTATTTTGTGGACGGATTCAGACTGGATGCGGTTGGATGACAGGGGGCGGCCGCACAGAGACTACAGCTGCCGTCTCCTTGGACGGGGGTTGACCGCTCTGCTAGAGTGACGCATCAGGCGCGCCGGCCGGCGGTTGGCTGACCCCCGAACGATCACGGGGGACGGCCATGGAGAGACAAACCGACGCGTCGGAGGTTTCATTTTTTAAGCTCGCAGAGCGGTACGAGATGCCCAGGGGTCGTAAAAGACGCTGGAGGGATCGAAGAGACACGTTGCCGGCGATCCGGCGCCGCCGGCGTGCGAAACGACGCGATCGGGATGCGAGCCGGCACTACTACCCGATGGAAGTGGACGCCAACAGCGCCAGCCGGGGCATTCAGATGCGGCTTCTGGGGGCGATGGCGTCGGCGATGGTGACGGTGGTGTGCGTGCTGACCATTCTCCTTTCGTCCGAGATCACACTGGGGGCGATCTTTCCGTTTACCGTGGCGGTGGGGTCGCTGGGGTTGTCGATTGCGCTGACGATGAGCGCCCGACGCGAGGAGATCGTCCACCAGGTCGCCGGGCAGCTAAACGCCGAGGAGGAGACCGCGGCGCTGCCCCCGGGGGAGAACGACTGGTGCTCCATCGATGCGATCCGTGTCGAGGAGAGGGAGAAGTGTAAGCGTTGAGGGGTTGTGGCGACGGGGTACAACTGTATCCTGAGCGCCGCCCGGCGTGTTACGACTTCCACCCCCTACCTCTATGATCGTCGAACTTGTCAAAGACTTTCGCTTCGAATCCGCCCATCTGTTGCCGAAGGTGCCCGAGGGGCACAAGTGTCGGCGGCTCCACGGGCATTCCTATCGAGTCACCGTCACCGTCAAAGGTCAGATCGACGACGAGATGGGATGGCTGATCGATTACGCCGACATCAAGGCGGCGTTCGAGCCGATCCGCAAGCGGCTGGACCACTACTATCTGAACGAAATCGAAGGGCTGGAGAATCCGACCTCCGAAGTGCTGGCGCGTTGGATCTGGGACAGGCTGATCGACGAATTGCCGATGTTGCACGCCATTCAGGTCCACGAGACCTGTGAATCGAGTTGCATCTACCGGGGGGAGAAGGGATGAAGATTCCGTTTATGGACGCCGTGGAGGCGGGGCCGATTGTGTTCGACGGCGGGATTGGCACCCGACTGTATGAGCGTGGGATCTACGTAAACAAGTCCTTCGATTACGCCAACCTCAGCCGCCCCGATCTGGTGCGTTCGGTGCACGAGGAGTATCTGGAGGCCGGCGCGGAGGTTCTGACGACGAACACTTTTTCGTCCAACCGGATCAAGCTGCAGCGACACGGGCTCGAAGAAGAGGCCGACGACATTGTCGCCGCCGGCGCTGAGATTGCCCGTGAAGTCGCCGGCGATCAGGCGTATGTGGCCGGATCGGTAGGACCGACGGGGCGCACCCCGACGATGCTGACGAAGAAGGAGCTCGAGGAGATCAGCGAGGCGTTTCGCCGCCAGATCCGGGTGCTCGCCGACGGTGGGGTCGACGTGGTGGTGCTGGAGACGTTCCGGCAGATGTCGGAGATGGAGATGGCGCTGCAGGCGGCCAAAGAGGTCTGCGAGCTACCGGTGATCGCTCAGATGGCGTTCGACGCCGAACGGGTCACCGCCGACGGGGCCGACCCCCAGCGGGTGGCGCTTCTGTTGCGGGAGTGGGGCGCCGATGTGGTGGGGGCGAACTGCATGGAGGGCCCCCACGTGTTGTACGACGTGGTCACCGAGATGCTCGATGTGGGCCTGCCGGTGATCGCAGAGCCGAACGCCGGGTATCCCCAGAAGGTCGAGGAGCGGCTGGTGTACATGGCCACCCCGGAGTACTTCGGGGTGTATGCCAGGCGGTTTTTCGAGGCCGGAGTGCGGCTGGTGGGAGGCTGCTGTGGTACCGGCCCGGAGCATATCCAGCGCATCGCCGCGGCGGCCAGGATGTTCGGCGGAGGCCGAATCTCCGATGTCTCGGCAGATGTGGAGCTGTCGACGAGACAGAAACAACCCGAACTGCCGGGGCGCACACCACCGGACCGGCCGACACAGCTCGCCGAAAAGATCGAGGGGGTGTACGAAACGCGGGTCAAAGCCGGAAAGCCGGCCACCGGTGTGGACGACTTCGTGGTCAGCGTGGAGGTCAACGCGCCGGCGGGGCTGTATCCGACGAAGGGCATTGAGGCGGCGAAGATGCTCACCGACAACGGGGTCGATGTAATTAATATCGCCGACGGGCCCCGGGCGTCAGTGCGCATGGCCAACTGGGCGATGGGTCACATCGTGCAGCAGCAGTTGGACATCGAGGTGATTCTGCATCTTTGCGGGCGGGACCGGAATCTGTTGGGGATTCAGTCCGATATCCTGGGGCTGGAAGCGCTGGGGTTGAACAACCTGGTGGTGATCACCGGGGACCCGCCGAAGGTGGGGGATTATCCGCATGCGACGGCGGTGTTCGACCTGGATAGCATCGGGATTCTGCGGATGATCCGCAATTTCAACGTCGGCGTAGATCCGGCGGGAAAGGACGTGGGAGAGGCGACGTCGTTTTACTGTGCGACCGGAGCAGAACCGGCGGCGACGGATTACGATCGGGAGTTGCGCCGGTTGGAGAAGAAGAAGGACGCCGGCGCGCGGTTTGTGATGACTCAGCCGGTGTACAACCCGAAGCTGCTGGATCGGTTCCTCGACGAC
>SKMT01000606.1 GCA_007120915.1 Myxococcales bacterium
AATTCGAAGCCCGACAACTGTTTGTGAGCTAACCCGGCTTCTCCGCTGCACCGCCTTCCAGACCACCACCCCACAAATCTTAATTGCTCTCAATAGACTGCTTTTCGGGCTGGTATCAGGCGTGCAGCACATTACAAGTCCTCACCCTCCACCAGATCCGGTAGCACCGGCTTGCTGTCGAACTCGTAGATAATTGACGTCTCGATGTTCGCCACTTCCTCGTGGGTGGTGAACGCATCCATCGTCACATCCCGCAGATGGTCGGTGTCGCGCACCGCCAGATGCAGCACGAAATCCCGGGGGCCCGTAACGTGATAGGCCGCCCGCACCTCGTCCAGCGACAACGCGTGCAGGTGAAACGCCCGCACCGCCTCACGGGAGTGGCGCTTCAGACTCACCGACACCAGCGCCTGAAGCCCGATGCCCAGCGCCTCCGGCTCCACCGTCGCGTGCATATCCAGCAACACCCCCGCCTCGCGAAGCCGGTTCACCCGGTGCGAACAGGTCGACGCCGCCAGCCCTACCTCCTCGGCGAGCTGCCGATTCGAGATCCGACCATCGTTCTGCAAAAGCCGAAGTATTTTGCGATCGATTCGATCCAGCTTCATATCTGCCACCACAATCCGAACAATCTACAATCGATATCCCTGACAGGCGAACTATAATGAATGTGTCACCTTTTCTCCACAACAGGATTCGCCGATGAGCACCCATGACCGCACAAAATTTGTCGCCCAATCATCGGCTCATCACTACGCGGAGATGTCGCTGAAAACCAGCGCCCCCATCGACGACGTCGACGCCGCCGCTGACAGCTTCGCTCATCTCGCCGAGGGTCGTCGGCCGGAGGGCAATCCCATCTACGGGCGGCTGCACAATGACACGGTCTCTGAGTTCGAGCTGGCGCTCGCTGAACTGGAGCACACCGACGATGCCGTCGCCTTCTCCTCCGGGATGGCCGCGGTGACCGCCACGGTGATGGCCGCCTCTGCCAACGGTGATCACCTGCTTGCGATCCGACCGCTGTATGGCGGCACCGATCATCTGCTCGACGAGCGCGTCTGCGGCATCGACGTGCGCTGGGTCACCGCCGACGAGGTCGCCGACGCCGTCACCGACACCACGGCGCTGGTCATCGCCGAGACTCCGGCCAACCCCACCCTGGACCTGCTGGACATCCAACGGCTCTGCGACGACGCCGGCGACACCCCGGTGCTCATCGACTCCACCTTCGCCACCCCGGTGCTGCAAAACCCCGCCGATCTGGGCGCAACACTGGTGTTGCACAGCGCCACCAAGTACATCGGCGGCCACGGCGACGTCATCGGCGGCGTCGTCGCCTGCAGCGAAGACTGGGCACAGCGGCTTCGCCAGATCCGCATCGCCACCGGCGCTCTGCTGCACCCGATGGCCGGCTATCTGCTGCGCCGCGGGCTCGCCACGCTCCCGGTGCGCATGGAGGCGGCCCAGACGACGGCCCGACAGCTCGCAGTCCGGCTCGTCGAACATCCCTCTGTCGAACAGGTCTACTACCCTGGGCTCAACGCCTGCGACCCTCATGGGCTGATCGGCACCCAGATGACGGGCCCGGGGGCAATGATCGCCTTCGACGTCGGCGACCGCCAGCTAGCCCGCCGGGCGATGGAAGATGTGCAGGTGATCACCCCGGCGGTCAGCCTGGGCACCACAGACACCCTCATCCAGCATCCCGCCTCCCTGACCCACAGCCTCGTCGACGACAACGCCCTCGAAGACTGCGGCATCTCCCCCGGGCTGCTGCGAGTGTCCGTGGGCCTGGAGCACGTCGAAGATCTCTGGGGTGATCTGGATGCTGTGCTCTGAGGTTTGCGTCGAACCGTCCCCCCTCCTATCCTGCCGGCACTATGCCGACACGACGCCCCTCAGATTATTCGCCCCGCCTGCTGATCGCTGCACTGGTTGTGCTCTTCGCCGCCGCCTGTGGCACCGACGGTGTCCTTGAAACCGACGGCGACGACGACGAACAGCTCAACGTCGGCGAAAACGCCACGGACAACGACAGTAACCAGTCCAACGACGGGGCGAACAACGACTCCAACGACGGCACCAACAACGACGCCAACAACGGCTCGAACAACGACTCCAACAACGGGTCGAATAACGGTGGCAACGGCGGCTCGAACAACGACTCCAACAACGGCTCCAACGGCACCGACCCCGTCGACTGCTCGCTGCCGTCGCAGACCGACGTGACCTCCCCGGCTGACTCCGACTCCTGGCGCTTTGGCGGCGGCACGGGCTACCCGAACGCCATCGAGCTGGATCAGGACTGCATGGAGGTCGTCGACGACGCCTCCGGGCTCGTCGATGCGCTGGACAACGCCGCCGCCGAAGACGTCATCTACGTCGACGACGACGCCACCATCGACATGAGCAACACCGACGCCCCCTGCATCCCGGAGGGTGTCTGGCTGGTCAGCGGCCGCGGCTTCAACGGCTCCTCCGGCGGGGTGATCAAGACCGACGAACCAGACCGGCCGATGTTGCAGGTCTGCGGGGACGACGTACGCATCAGCGGGCTTCGCATCCTGGGCAACGATCCTGACGAATGCCCCGACGAATGGCCCAACAACTGCCCTGAAGAGGACAACACCGGCGGGGTGAACTGCCGCGACTGCACCACTCCCTCCCAGGGCATCGGAAGCGACGGCAACGACAACCTGCAGGTGGACAACAACGAACTTGCCGGCTGGTCGCACGCCGCGCTGTATATCACCGACGGCGTCGACCTGCACGTACACCACAATTACATCCACCACACCTGGCGCCAGGGGCTGGGCTACGGGGTGGTGTTGATGCGCGGGGGCAGCGATGTGGTCGAAGTGCTCGTGGAGTTCAACCGCTTCAACTACAACCGCCACGCCATCGCCGGCAGCGGCGAGCCAGGCCAGAGCTACATCGCCCGCGACAACCTGGTGGACCACCACGCCAACGGCCACGTCTTCGACATGCACGGCTACGACGAGAACACCGGCACCGGCAGCGACATCGCCGGCACCGAAATCCTGATCCACGACAACACGGTGCTCGTCGACGACTACTACACCAAGGTCATCCGCGGTGTGCCCGAGGACGGCTCCTGGCTGTACGACAACTGCCTGTCGCGCTCCAGCTCATCTACCGCGGCCAACCAGACCAATTACTACGGCAACTTCTACGTCGACGAAGATCCGGCCGGAAACTCCGCGCCCAACCAGTACGGACAGGGCCCCGACGACTGCGAGCGCGAACGCTGGTGCTATGCGCCTGGCGCAACCGGCGGATGGACCTACGGGTCGATCTCCGGGATGTCCACCGATTCGCTTCACCTCGACGACTTCAACGGCGACGGCCACGCCGACGTCTTCCGCACCTCCGGCAGTCAGTGGCAGATCGTCTACGGCGCCTCCGGGTCTTTCGACACGCTCAACGTCTCCTCGGCGACCCTCGATGATCTCGCCTTCGGCGACT
Organism: Myxococcales bacterium; assembly: GCA_007120915.1. GTDB lineage: Bacteria > Myxococcota_A > Bradymonadia > Bradymonadales > Bradymonadaceae > SLJM01. Next base: position 3,490 of record SKMT01000606.1, read on the forward strand.
TCAACGGCGACGGCAAAACAGATGTCTTCAACGCCAACGGCAGCGAATGGCGCGTCTCCTGGGGCGGAGAGACCCCCTGGGACACCCTCCAGAGCTCGTCGATCACCCTCGACAATCTCGGCTTCGGTGACTTCAACGGCGACGGCACCACCGACGTGTTTCGCACCTCCAACGGCCAATGGCACGTCTCCTGGGGTGGCACCTCCTCCTGGGAGACCATCAACAGCTCCGGGGTCGAACTCGACCACCTGGGCTTCGGCGACTTCAACGGCGCCGGCACCACCGACGTGTTCCGCACCTCCGGCGGTGAATGGCGCGTCTCCTGGGGCGGCGAAACCTCCTGGGAGACCGTCAACTCCTCGGGCATCGACCTCGACCAGCTTAAATTTGGTGACTTCAACGGCGACGGCACCGACGACGTGCTGCGCCCCCACGGCAACGAGTGGCTCGTCTCCTGGGGCGGCGAAACCCCCTGGCAGACCCTGCGCATCTCCACGCTCGACCGCGACGAAATCCTGCTGGGCGACATCACCGGCGACGGCCGC
>SKMT01000512.1 GCA_007120915.1 Myxococcales bacterium
ACGTCACGATGCGCCAGCGGTGGCTGAAGGGCAAAGATGTGACCTTTCCGGCCGGGACATTACAACTGAGAAAAGAGGCGCCAATAAAGTGCCACAGACCGGATGACGATGAGGAGTATCCCCCGCTGTTCGGCTGGCTGCGCTACTGTAGCTGAGCCGGCGGGGAGCTTCTCCTGCCAAAACTCATTTCCGCCCCGTTCCGGGGCATCTTCGCGCACCTGCGCGAAAACGAAGTTCTCTGTTCGCAGCACCGTTCTTCCACCCTTCTTTCCGGTCATTTCGCCGTTGAGACCTCTCAAACCTTTCAATTTTTCCACTCTCGGCGGCTATTTCCGACCGAAGTTATCTCGAAACTGAACCAGGGAATCCCCCCTGTGCACAACCGAATCTGATCGAAAATTCTACCTGCCAGACTGAGGTCACCAAAAGTGCTCCACCCCCCGGCCTCCCCCCGGAATACGGGGCCGATGTCAGCCCTTCGGAACGTGGGGAGGGGGGGCATAATAATGTCGTGTTTACATTTCCCCCAGGTACGTCGCGCCATTTTCCCCCAGCCGTCGGAGGCCACCATGGTGTGGTACATTCTGTCGTTCATTTTCCTCATCGGGATGGTGATCGTGTTCGTCGTCCTGTTGGCCAAACACGCCGAGGAGCCGGTGACCCGCCATACCGAGCCGGGCCAGGGCAAGCCCCCGGAGGTCAAAGAACAGTGACCTGTTTCAGCCGTATTGCCTACCGTCGCGATCTCCACCGGTTGGTGAACACCACAACATTGGAGGCGAATCCGAACTTCAGCCTTGCCATCACCGCCAGCAGAGTCGAGATGGTGGCGTAGAACGTCCATTCGTTGAACACCACTTCCGTCCACATATCGATGACGTCTTGGCCATGCATCGGCTGGAGTTGAAGAAAGAAGGGAGCGGCCACGAATGGAATCGCCAACAAGGCCAAGCCGACCGCTCTGGCCCACAATTGTAGATACTTCGTGGCGAAGGCCATGAATCCGGCGACCATCAGCCACATATACAGCGCCGGAATCCAGAATCGCACGCCCCCGGAGAACACCGCCCACACCACCACGGCAGGAATGCCCCACCAGCCGAGTTGGCGATACACCGACTTCCACTGCCCTTCGCTGTGCTCATTGTCGTCGTCCTTTTCGGGATCGCCGTGCCGACGGCGCCACACAATGCCGTGCAGCGCTGCCAGAACGAAAAGAACCGGAAACACAACGCGGGCGTGGTAACCCAGGGGGCGAAGACTGTCATCGGGGCTGACCTGTTCGGTCCGTTCGATAACCTCGTCGACCATCCCACGGACCGCCCCCGGATAGTCCATACGGCCCAGGTAGCGGTTTGCCTCTTCGCTCAATGCCTCGGCGGTGGCATCGGTGATCACTGTCCGGACACCATAGCCCAGCTTAAGCCAGGATTGTTCTTCCTCAGCATCGATGACCAGCAAGACCCTGTCGCCACGGTCATCACCGTCGGACGCCCATCGTTCAAAAGCGAGCCACGCTCCCTGGCGGGTGCCCACCCCGTCGATGTCATCGACGATCAGCACCGCCATCTCAATGCCCGTATCCTCGCGGTGCGAGCTGAGTTGTTCGACCACTATCTGCCGGTCAAACTCCGGGAGAACCCCCACCTCATCGGTCACCGGGGCATCGAGGTCGGGGAGGTCGATAGTATCGGTCAACTCCTGCGGCGCTTCGGCAACTGCAACAACGCCGGAAAACATCACCGCGGTGGCAACAACCAGCAATACTACTGCCTGCCGCACACCGAACTGTGGGTCATCACTCATGGGAAGGGCAGATCAACGGATTCGTCGAATCGAGGCTTCGCCAACCACCATAACAAAAGATTTGCCACCACCAGCACCGCCATCCCCACCAGCCCGTGGATTCCCGTGATCAGCGGGATGAATTCATCCAGATAAATCATCGAAAGCCCGGCAGAGGCGTTGAGCGTACCGTGGAAAATCGCTGCTGCGATCACCGACTTGCACTTGATGGTCACCCAGGAAAAAAGCGGGGACAGCAGCACACAAAACACAACCATCATCGCTACTCCCACGATCGGATGTTCCGGGTAATTGTGCCCCTGCAAGATCAGCGGAGCATGCCAGATTCCCCAGACCACTCCGATGTATCCGGCGCTTTTCCAGAACCTCTGGTCGACAAGCTCCCGCAGCATCAACCCGCGCCAGCCCAATTCCTCGCCGAGCCCGAACACAGCGTTAATCGTCGCTCCCGCAACCAGCACCTGCCCCAGTTGAATCAGCATGAACACCCAGGGTGGAAACTGCTCGATAAACTCTCGAGCCTCGTCAGCACCTTCCTGGTCACCCAGTGCAGTTTCTATCTCCAGAAGCATCGCCTCCATTCCCGGATCGAAGCCGATGCCCGGAATCAACAAGGCTGCCACCAGCGCCGCAATCGCCAACACGGGCCCGATCACCCAGGCAAACAGCCACCACCAGTTGGGCCGGAATCTCATCCAGAGACTGGACATCACTTTTCGGCCCGCCCGCCGGTCAATCACAATGGCCACAATACCGGGCACCAGCATGTAGGCCATCGCGAAAATCATCGCCGAATAGCCGTCATAGTCCAACGGCGACAGAAAGTAGGCCAGCGCCAGCAGCCAGTTGATCGCAAATGTAGCGATCAGAAAGGTGCGAAGATCTCGACTGATTGTGGGCATCGAAAACTCCTTTCTGTACTCATCGGCTTCCGTGGGTGACCGGTACCGAACACGCCATATCACGATCATCGAACAGGTGCATGGACCGGGCTGGCAAGCCCGCAGCGGGTTGGTCGGAAGACGCTGCTCCTTATCTTCGGTGGAACTGTCACCCTGTTGAGTTGCCGACCACCGCCGGGAACCATCATGACCACCGAATCCACTATTTATCCTTCAACGTCTTCGGCGGTGGTATCGCTTACCGATCGGAAGGCACAAGACCTGGCAGTAACCGGCGGAAAGGGGGCGAACCTGGCGAACTTGGTGGAACTGGGCTTCGCTGTGCCCGATGGTTTCTGCGTGACCACCGCGGTGTACGACCGACTGGCCGATGACGAACAGATCCGGCAGTTGGTCGACCGTCTGGAAGCCACCGAAGCTGATGACGACGAAGAGCTGAGGCGTCTGGCCGCTCTTCTGCGCGAAGCGATCCGAGAGCACCGACTCTCAGGTCAAGACTTCGAAGCCATCGAACAACAGGTGGATCCGCAATCCATCTACGTCACCCGTTCCAGCGCGACCGCCGAGGATTTGCCCACCGCGTCGTTTACCGGCCAACACGGGATCTTTGAGACTATGGCCCGTCTGCTTCCGGTGGGGGCACGCTCGGTGTTTGGCATCGTAAAAGGGGCTGTCACCGGTGAGTACCTCCGGATCGCCCACCGCGCCCGTCAGTGGGCCGATCGGATGGCCGCAGACCCGTCGATGCTGTTAAGCACCATCCACTCCTCGCTTCAGTCGGTGGACCGCGTGTACACTCTTGATGAATTGATCGAGGCGCTCGACAATCCAAACCATCTGCCCCAGACCGAATTGCACGACCGGTTTGCCCAGCACCGATGGCATCGCCAGCTCACCCCGCCCAGAGTGATCACAAGCGACGGGGAAATCCCGCGGGGAGTGCTGGAGACCGGGCCTCTTCCCGGTGATTTTGATGGCCTGGTCGGCACGCCCACTTCCGGTGGAACTGCCGAGGGGGTGGTACGGGTGATTCGAGAGCCGGCGGGCGCGCGGCTGCGCTCCGGTGAAATCCTGGTCGCACCCCACACCGATCCCGGCTGGACACCGCTGTTTCTCAACGCTGCCGGGCTGGTCACCGACGAGGGGGGGGAGATGACCCACGGCTCGCTTGTCGCCCGCGAATACGGCATCCCTTCGGTGGTCGTCGCCGGAGCGACCGAACAACTCGAATCGGGACAACATATCCGAGTCGATGGCAACCGGGGAACCGTCGAAGTGCTCGATGAACCATAAGCCTATTTCCGAGCACCAAATCGA
>SKMT01000720.1 GCA_007120915.1 Myxococcales bacterium
AACCGGTGGAGTAACTGTTACCCACCGTTACTGCGCCGCTGCTTGCAGGTTGGCGTTGGTCTGATATTCTTAGTGAACGAACCGCGATGACATTGAACGTCGAGTTGTACGGTCCGTACGTGCGCAGACTGGCTTGAACTGGTGACAATGGGAGAGACCGATGAAACGACTGGTGACACTGATAGCGATTGCTGCGGTGGCAGCTCTTCTGGCCGTTCCCTCCACGTCGTTTGCCGACGATCAGGATGAGACGGTCTACGACTTCGAGGGTGAAGACCTGGAAGGTGCACTGGTGCGACCCGACGGTGAGCAGATCACCGGGGACGACCGGGGACGCACTTCCAGCCTCATCGACATCCGAGAGGACTTTATCCCGGAGATGCTCGAAAGCGTCGAAACGATCGAGTGACGCATGGGCGTCGGGAATGACTTGAATTGTCATGTGGATGAGGCCGAACCACGGCCGAAGGGCAGGTTGAGATGGGTGACAGCGATTTGATACTGCAGGTCGAGATTCTCGACGGTGAAGAAGTCGCCGAGACTCTGGAGCTGGACGGTGACAAGATCAAGGTCGGGAAACTGGCGACGTCTCAGTTGCATCTGGACGACCCGAAGGTCTCCCGGATCCACGCTGTTCTGGAAAACCAGGGAGATGGCACCTACCAGGCGATCGACCTGGGAAGTGCGTCGGGAACCTATCTGAACGGCGAAAAGATCACCAAAGAGATCGTCGGTGACGGCGACGAGCTGCGCTTCGGGGAGACCACGGTTCGGATCAACATCGTCGATCCCGCCGAACAACAACAGCAGCAGGCGGCAGCCGCCGCCGGCGGCGCTCAGGTCTATGCCGACGGAGAGATCCCCGAGGGGCACATCCAGCTCGAAGATGGCACGGTGGTCCAGCCCTACACCCTTCAGGGCTACTACGACGACGCCGGCAACTACATCCCCGGATACTATGACGAAGAAGGGGCGTACCACTACGGGTACGGCTACCACGACGACGAGGGCACCTGGCAGGTCGCCCACGGCTACTACGACCCCAACGGAGAGTGGGTACCCACCGATGCTCCCGAAGGGCAGGGGCCGTCGAACACCGAGTTGTACACGGCGAATTTTTTCAACGACGAGCCCAGGGGCACCACGCTGCAGCTTGCGCACCTGTGGAACGATCAGGTGCTCGATGTGCAGAGCCTCAAGCAGCCGACCACGATTGTCATCGGCGGGCACGAGGAAAACGATTACGTCATCGACGACGCCAGTCTGACCCAGGAGCGATTCCCCTTCGTAGTCTTCGAAGAGCAGGGAGGCTACCGGGTTAACTTCACCCCCCAGATGGAGGGGATGGTCCAGAAAAACGGCGAGCAGATGCCGCTGGCCGATGCCATCAACGGTGGGCTGGCATCGCAGAGCATGGACGCCCAGGGGGCGTACAGCCTGCAGATGAGCCGCGACATGAGCGTGCGGCTCGACTTCGGTGGAAACACCTTTCTGCTCAACTTTGCGAGGCTGCCGGCGCTGGCCGGTGGAGCCTTCGCCGTGGAGCGCGCCCCGCTGGTGTACCAGGGGGTCAGCCTGGCGTTGCACGTCGCATTTATGATTCTGGTGTTCACGCTGCCCGACGGATTCGGGCAGTTGGAGCTTCATGACCACGACATGGAGGACCGATTCGCCGAGCTGGCCCAGCCCCCGGAAGAAGAGGAAGAAGAGGAGCTGGAAGATCTGCTCGACGACGAGGACACCGACGAGGAAGAAGAGGCGGAAGCTGAAGCGCCCGACGAGGACGAGGTCGAAGATATCGAGGAGCCCGAGATCGAGGGCGAAGACGATATGGACGAAGAGGAGCTGCAGGAGGCGCGCGACCACGCCATCGCCACCGACCACGGTGCGCTGGCGGCGTTTGAGGGCGACCCGCAGGACGCTATCGGTGATGCCGCTGAGACGGCGCTGGCGGACCTTGATGCCGATGTCAGCGCCGACGGTGCGCTGGGGCTGGGAATGGAAGGCGCCGGCCGGGGTGGAGCCGAAGGTGAGGACGGCGTCGGTAGGGCTGCAGTGGGTACCGGAGGATCCGGCATGACCCCGGGAGACGGGGTGGACGGAGACCTGGGTGACGCGGACATCGGCGATCCACAGGTGGTCCCCCAGGAGCCGGAGACCCAGGGTGCGCTGGACCGCGAGATCATTCAGCGAGTGGTGCGGCAGAACCGCCGTCAGATCCGTCACTGCTACGAGCAGCAACTGCAGCGCAATCCCGACCTGTCGGGAACGGTGACGATGGAGTGGGTCATCTCTCCGACCGGAGACGTGGTCAACGCGTCGGTGAGCGAGTCGACGCTCAACAGCAGCGAAGTCGAGCAGTGCATGTCTCAGCGAATCCGCCAGTGGTCGTTTCCCGAACCGGACGGCGGCGGGGTGGTCCGGGTGAATTATCCGTTCAACTTCAGTAACTGAGGGGTCGATGGAACAGATCGAGCAGTGTAGTCGTGCCAGCCGTGGTGTCGCAGCCGTCGGTGTGGCGGCAATGGTCGCCGGTAGTCTGATGTCGCTGGTGTTGCTGGCCGGTTGTGATGCCGACCGCGCCGAAGCGGTGCGCCACTTCAACGATGGGATGGCGGCGTTTCAGGCCGACTCGTCATCGCAGGCCGCCGAACATATGGAGCGGGCGCTGGAGGTGGACCCGACGTTCCACGAGGCGGCGTATACGCTCGGTCAGGTCCAGCAGCGGCGGCTTGGAGAACCTGGTGAGGCGGCGAATCGATTTCGCCAGGCCCTCGACCAGGATCCGGACAACCCGGACTATGCCTATCGGTTAGCCTCAGCGCTGGCAGAGTCGGAAGACCACGAAAGTGCAGTCGACTATTTCGCGAAAGCAGTGGATTTGAAGCCGGACTATGCGAGAGCGTGGTTCGAGAAGGGGATGAGTCTCGATGCGCTGGGCGACTCGCGTGCGGCGGTAGACGCCTACACCGAGGCGATCGTCCAGAATCCGAGGCTGCGCATGGATGAGGCTGACATCGGTGGTGAACACTATCACGCGATGGGGGATCTGTACCTTAGGTATCGGCTCAATGATCATGCCGTGCAGGTGTATGAAAACGGGGTGAAAAACAACCCGGATTCGGTGCGATTGCACCACGGGCTGGCGGTGGCACTTCTGGAGGCGAACCGACCGGCTGAGGCAGTCGATAGTTTCCGGGCTGCTCTGGAGCTGGATGAGGAGCACGCGTCGGCGAACTTCAACCTCGCCGTTGCGCTTCACGAGGCTGGAGAGACGGACGACGCCATCGATCAGCTCGAGATGCTCCAGGAAGCAGGTCACGGACTTACCGAAGCTCGCGCTCGGGCAACGCAGGCGTTGCTTGAGGAGCTGAAGTTTGAACGTGACGAAGAGTAAAGGGGTTTTATTCAAAAAAACTGGGGGAAAATCGTACCGACCCGTTGCTCGATTTGTGATCGGTGTGGTATAGACCGATCAACATTTACCGCTTGTATTGTTGAACATCGAGTTGTCTGACGAACCCCGGGATGTAACAACGGGTTGGCCAATATCCGGCTTCCTTTGTGACCGGTGAATGGTGTCGCCCGAAAGCTGAGCACACCCACTGACATATCCCGCCGAAAAGACAACTCGGAGCTGGTTCACTCAACCGTTCCTCCAGGCAGAGCCTACGAGACCCCATGAACAGTGAACAGAAGGTCGAGGAATTCGTCGCCCAGCTCGAATCCAACCCCTACGATCTGACACCACTGGGGAGGTTGGAGGAGGCCTTTGACAATTCAGGACGCTCGCCGGCGGACCTGGTTGAGCTGCTGGAGCAGCGGGCAGTTGAAGTCGGTACCGAGGATGCAGCAGCGCGGCTGTATCTAGAAGCGGCGAGGTTGGCGACGACAGGGGGCGACGATGAACAGCGCGCCGGCGAGTTGTTGGCCCAGGCACTGGAGGTAGGAGAAGACACGCTGGTGAGCGTGGAAGCCTATCTGTTCCATCTGGCCTTCGAGGATCAGGACGAAGAGCTAAATGC
>SKMT01000641.1 GCA_007120915.1 Myxococcales bacterium
CGCCCTGCTCGACGGTGACTACGACGACATCTACCACCTGGGTTCCTCCGATCTGAACCCGGTGTCCGTAGTCCGGCTCGCCGAGTTGTGTGCGTTGGGTACCCGGAGGCTGTTGGACCGCGAAGTCGGCACCTCGGGCGTTCAGAAACTGCTGTTGAAGTCGATGGACTCCGTGCCGGTGTCACACGACAAATTCGAGCGGCGCTCCGCTCCCGGAATCAAACGCGCTGCCACCGGCCTCAAACAGATGCTGGGCAACCTGCCCACCGACTCCCTCGGCGGGATCGGCCAGGCCATCGACAGCGTGCGCCAGGGGTTGAACTCCGTCGAAAAGATGACCACCACCACCGAAAAGCTCTTCGAGCTGTTTCTGCCCTTCATCCACAACAACGCTCCCACCTTCAAAGCGGACAACATCAAGCGGCTCGACCAGCGGCTTCATCCCGGCGAGCGCAACCGCTACGGCTGCCCCATCGAAAAGCTGCACTGGCGCGACTACTGGATCGACATCCACCTGCCGGGGCTGGCCAGGCACGCCTTCCCGATTCTGGAGGCGAAGCTCAAAGCGAGCCAGCGCGAAGCCTACACCTACGACGATCTGGTGGAGCTGTTCGACGCGTCGACGCACAACTTCTCGCGTCAGGTGGCGATGCAGCACCACGACGGGCGCATCGTCGAACGCTACACCTACGAAGATCTGCAACAGCGCGCCGAACGGGCCGCTGAAGTGCTCAACGCGATGGGGATGGGCCCGGGACACACCGCGCTGCTGGTGTCGGAGAACCGACCTCAGTGGGGTATGACCTACTTTGGCATTCTCAAATCCGGCGGCATCGCCGTGCCGGTGGACGCCGATGCGACGGTCGACCAGCTCGTCAACGTCACCGACACCTCCAGGGCCCGTCTGATCCTGCTGAGCGAACGAGTCGCCGAACGGGTCGGCGACGAGCTCGAACAGCGGCTCGCCGACGAAGAACTACCGGCCCAGGTGCTGAAGCTGGACCAACTGTTCGTCGATGAATTCCCCGACGAAGCGGCCATCGAAGTCGAGCCCGTCGACGACACCTCCGATCACATCGTCGGGGAACTGCTGAAGGCCGAAGATGAAGGCGAGCCCATCGCCAGCCTCATCTTCACCTCCGGGACCACCGGCGATCCCAAGGGTGTGCAACTGACCCATCAGAACTTCACGCACCTGTTGTCGAACCTGCAACGCACCTTCGACATCGACGACTCCGACGGGTTCCTCAGCGTACTTCCACTGCACCACACCTTCGAGTTTGCCTGCGGCTTTCTGATGCCCATGTCCCGTGGGGCAACCATCACCTACCTGGAGGAGTTGTCTCCCGAGGAGTTGAACAAGGCGCTGCAGTCAACCAACGTCACCGCTCTTATCGGCGTGCCGGCGCTGTGGCAGTTGCTGCACCGAAAAATCCAGGCCCAGATCAACCAGGCGCCCCCGGCGACCCAGAAGCTGTTCGACGGGCTCACAAAGCTCAACGCCACCCTGCGCGAGCGGTTCGGCGTCAACCTGGGCAAAACGCTGTTTGGGCCGGTGCACAACGCTTTTGGCGGGGATATCGAGCACATGATTAGCGGTGGAGCCGCGCTGCCCGAACAGACCATGGAGGCGTTTCACGGGTTCGGCTTTGACCTGTACGAAGGCTACGGGCTGACCGAAGCCGCCCCCGTGCTCACCGTGAACACCCCGAAGACGGGGCTGCAGCCGGGAAGCGTCGGCCAGGCACTCCCGGACGTGGAAGTCGACATCAAAGACCCCGACGACGAGGGTGTGGGCGAGGTCATCGCCCGCGGCCCCAACGTGATGCGAGGCTACCTGGGCCGCGACGAAGCCACCGACGAGGCGCTTCAGGACGGCTGGCTGCACACCGGGGACCTGGGCAAGTTCGACGACGACGGCAACCTGGTGATCGTGGGACGCGAAAAAGACGTCATCGTCACCGCCGGTGGCAAAAACGTCTATCCCGACGACCTGGAGGACATCTACGGAGAGTGCCCCGGCGTCGACGAGCTGTCGATCGTGGGGCTTCCCGACGGGGACGGCTCCGAGCGCGTCGCCTGCCTGGTGCGCGCTGATGTCGACGAAGACACCGCCCCCGAAAAGGTGGCCGAAACCCGTGAAAACATCCGCGACTGGATCCGGGTACAGGGCTCCAGAGGGCCCTCCCACCAGCGCATCCAGGTGCTTCGGTTCTGGGACGAAGAATTGCCGAAGACGGCCACCCGCAAGGTCAAGCGCAACGAAGTGATCGCCATCCTCCAGCGGCTTCTCGACGCCGAACAACAGGCCATCGAACGCGGCGAGGTCGAAACAACCAGCTCCGACTGGCTCGTCGACACCCTCACCCGGCTCGCCGACTACGACCCCGACATGGTCCACGACGGCACCCACCTGCTCGACGACATGGGCTTCGACAGCCTGATGTTCGTGGAACTGGCGTCAATCCTGGAAGCACGGGACTATCACATCACCCCTGAAACGCTCGCCGACCTCTCCACGGTCGGTCAGTTGCAGTCTCTTCTGGATGACGACGGCGACCACTCAACCGCCCTGGTCAAAGCCGCCGACGCCCGCTTCGAAGACGACACCGACGCCGTCGACATCCCCGATCCGATCAAAAACGCCGTCAAAACCCTGCTTCATACCGGCCAGATGGGCGCTTATGACAACCTGTTCGACGTCGAGGTCTTCGGCCGCGCCAACATCCCGCTTCACAACCCCAACATCATCGTCGTCGCCAACCACTGCTCCCACCTGGACATGGGGCTGGTCAAATACGCGTTGGGCGACTACGGCAGCAATATCCGGGCATTGGCCGCCGCCGACTACTTCTTCGAAGAAGGCCCCCGGCGCACCTACTTCGAAAACTTCACCAACCTCATCCCCGTCGAGCGCTCCGGCACCCTCGAAAGCGCACTGGGCGAGGCATCCAACGCCCTCCAACGCGGCGATATGCTGCTGGTCTTTCCCGAAGGCACCCGCTCGAAGTCCGGTAAAATCCAGCGGTTCCGCCGTGGACTCGGCTACCTGGTTGACGCCCACGACGTCGACGTACTCCCGCTGTGGATTCAGGGCACCTACAAGGCGCTGCCGAAGGGACAGCCACTTCCCGACCCGACCCGCCGCAACCTGAAGGTGCACATAGGCGAATTGCTCACGGCGAAGAATCTGAAACAGCCGGTGGAAGACCAACGTCCCACCGAGCGATACGAACAGATCAGCAACACCGCCCGCGACGCGGTCACCTCCATCCGCGACGCCGTACTCGGTCTCGACGAAGAGCCTCCGGAGGACGAACAAAAGCTGACTCCCCTGTTCGACTATCTCAACGAAAACTTCGCCGAAAACCAGGTCGACCAGCCCGTCAGCTACTACTTCAGCCTCGGCAACTGGGACACCCACAAGTGGACCGTGACCATCGACGACGAGGCCTGCAGCATCGAAAACCGCAAGCCCGACGGTCGCGCCGACTGCGTAATCAAGACCTCCCCCGAGATGTTCCGCAAAATCGTCGAGGAGTCCTACGTCCCGTCGATGGACGAGTTTATGAGCGGAGACATCAAGACCAACGACCCTGATTTGTTGATGCGGTTCCAGTCCGCGTTCAAACTATCATAGGCGCTGGGCGCTGGGCACTTGGCTCTGGGCTCTGGACGCTTGGCGCCCAGATCCTAGAACCCAGCGCCCAGAACCCAGCGCCCAGAGCCCAGCCCCTACCAACCACAAACCATGACGACTCTTATTACCGGCGGTACCGGCTTCCTCGGCAGACATCTGATCGACCGGCTGATCGCCGGCGGCGACACGGATCTGCGGGTTCTCACCCGCAATCCCCAGCCCGATCTCGAACAGCTCGGCGTCGACGTCTTCGAAGGGAGCCTGCTGAACCATCAGGACATCCAGCGCGCCGTCGAAAGCGTCGACCGGGTCTACCACCTGGCCGGCCGCGTCGAACGCGACCGCTCCAAAGCTCACCTGATGTACGAGTTGCACGTCGAC